>DJVA01000081.1 GCA_002440705.1 Flavobacteriaceae bacterium UBA6268
GGTGTTTTTCTTCCGAAAATTTTCACCATAACCTCCAGCTTGCGTTTTTCTTCATTGATCTTTTCAACAGTTCCATTGAATCCATTGAAAGGACCGTCAATCACCTTTACGGTTTCCCCAATGATGTATGGGATGTTGATGTTATCGTCCTGAACAGCCAACTCATCAACCTTGCCGAGCATTCGGTTTACTTCCGACTGGCGAAGTGGCACAGGGTCGCCTCCTTTGGTTTCCCCCAGAAAGCCAATTACTCCATTAATGGATCGTATGATATGCGGGATTTCCCCTGCCAAGCTTGCTTGAATCATAATATATCCCGGAAAATAAACTCGCTCTTTATTGATTTTTTTTCCATTTCGGATTTGAATCACCTTTTCAGTAGGTACCAAAACTTGCTCCACATAATCCTGCAACCCCAAACGGGCCACTTCAGACTCGATGTAAGATTTAATCTTATTCTCTTGTCCACTAACGGAACGCACCACATACCATTTTTTAGTACTCTTCGTCTCGGTCATTTTATCTTAGGATTTAATCCAGTGAAAATATTGACTTACTACTTTACTGAAAACCGTATCAACACCCCAGATAGCCAAGGCCAAAACCAAGGAAAACGAAGCCACAATGACAGTGAGTCGCTGCGCTTCGGACCAGCTGGTCCATGAAACATGATTCTTTAATTCGTTGTAAGATTCTTTGATGTAATTAACCATCGTATTTGCAATTAATACATTAAACTCAGTTATCTTCGAGTTCTCTTTTACAAGTGCACGGGTTGAGAGACTCGAACTCCCGACACCTGGTTTTGGAGACCAGTGCTCTACCAACTGAGCTAAACCCGTAAGAAAAGTCAAGGCGTCCGCCAGAGACGGACACCTTATGACTTTGTATCTAAACTAGAATTAGTCTAAAATTTCAGTTACCTGACCAGCACCTACGGTACGTCCTCCTTCACGGATGGCGAAGCGAAGACCAGCGTTCAAGGCAATAGGCTGGATCAAGTCAACAGTAATGGTCAAGTTGTCACCTGGCATTACCATTTCAACACCGTCGGGTAGCTGGATGTTTCCAGTTACGTCAGTGGTACGGACGTAAAACTGAGGACGGTAGTTGTTGTGGAATGGAGTGTGGCGACCACCTTCTTCTTTCTTAAGGATATACACCTCTGCTTTAAATTTAGCATGAGGCTTAATGGAACCTGGCTTTACAATAACCATTCCACGACGGATATCGGTTTTCTCGATACCGCGCAATAGAAGGCCTACGTTGTCCCCAGCTTCACCGCGATCCAAGATTTTGCGGAACATTTCAACCCCAGTAATGGTGGAAGTCAATTTCTCAGCGCCCATACCAATAATCTCAACGGGATCACCAGTGTTGGCAACACCTGTTTCGATACGACCGGTAGCCACAGTTCCACGACCTGTAATGGAGAACACGTCTTCAACAGGCATCAAGAAAGGCTTGTCTTTTTCACGTACGGGTTCTTCGATCCAAGTGTCAACAGCTTCCATCAATTCTACCACCGTATTTACCCATTTTTCTTCACCGTTCAGCGCACCCAAAGCAGAACCTTGGATAACAGGACCATTATCTCCGTCATACTCATAGAAGTTCAGGAGGTCACGGATTTCCATTTCAACAAGCTCCAACAATTCTGGGTCATCCACCATGTCTACTTTGTTCATGAAAACAACGATACGTGGAATACCAACCTGACGTCCCAAAAGGATGTGCTCACGGGTTTGTGGCATAGGACCATCGGTAGCAGCAACTACTAGGATGGCACCGTCCATTTGAGCAGCACCGGTAACCATGTTCTTAACGTAATCCGCGTGACCTGGACAGTCTACGTGGGCGTAGTGACGGTTTTGAGTTTGGTATTCAACGTGTGAAGAGTTGATGGTAATACCTCTTTCTTTTTCTTCTGGAGCGTTATCGATTTGATCAAAAGATTTAGCTTCAGAAAAACCTTTGTCTGCCATCACTTTAGTAATAGCAGCAGTTAAGGTAGTCTTTCCGTGGTCAACGTGACCGATAGTACCCACATTTAAGTGTGGTTTTGACCGGTCGAAAGTTTCTTTTGCCATTGTGTATTAATTTAATCTTAGTTATATATTAGTGTTCAATCTTTACAAACTTGAGCCAATGACGGGAATTGAACCCGTGACCTCTTCCTTACCAAGGAAGCGCTCTACCCCTGAGCTACACCGGCCTTTCTGGTTGCAGGTTGCGTGGGTTGCCTAGGGGCAACAACGAAATCCTCAAGAGGGCAACCAGTACCATGTTCTTGAAGATTTTAAGAGCGGGAGACGGGAGTCGAACCCGCGACATTCAGCTTGGAAGGCTGACGCTCTACCAACTGAGCTACTCCCGCTTGATTCCTGATTTTTTCAGGACTTTGATCTCAATATGTCAAATTTTTGAAGGCATGGTCCCTCAAAAATGCGTGCAAAGATAGTGATAATTCATTTGGTTTCAAAATTTCCAATAACATTTTGAAATCCTTGATTATGAGCTAGGTGAATGCATCTTTTTTTATCATTGCTTGTGAAGGGACCCTTCACGACAATTTTAAATCGCCGGCTTTCAAAAGCATTTCGTTTTCCTCAAAGAACTGTATGGATTACGCACCCAAAGGGCGCGTGATCCGTGAAGGGTTTCCCTTCACGACAATTTTAAATTGCCGGCTTTCAAAAGCAAGCTTTTGACACCTACTTTTAAAATTGTTGTGGGGAGAGCAGGATTCGAACCTGCGAAGGTGTATACCAACAGATTTACAGTCTGTCCTCGTTGGCCGCTTGAGTATCTCCCCAGTAATAATTTCAGTATTTCAAATAACCAAGTTCCGTATTGGAAATGTTGTTTTTTAAGAGCCTCCAGAGGGACTCGAACCCACGACCCCGAGATTACAAATCACGTGCTCTAGCCAACTGAGCTATGGAGGCGACTTGACTTTTCGCGGCTAAATTTTCAGCATAAAAAAGTCCGCTATTTCTAACGGACTGCAAATGTATATAAATATTTGTTGCAAAAAAATCTTTTCAATAAAAAAATGGTCTAGGAAAAAGTGCGCTGTTTTTGCTTTCTTTTTTTGAGTTGTCGCTCCAAAGAACGCACACATTCGTCGGTACCTTCCTCAAAAGTTTTTGCCTCCTTTTTAATGATTAAATCGTCTCCGGGAACGCTTAGCAAAATTTCAACAATCTTGTTTTCCTTGTCACTGGTTTTTTGCACTTTCAGAAATACATCGGCGTAGACAATACGATCGTAAAACTGTTCCAACTTGGAAAGTTTTTTTTCAATGAAATTGATCAATTTAACATCTGCTACAAAGTTGGGGGTCTCCACATTGACTTTCATAGGCGAGGAAATTTAATTATTAGTCTCTGTTCAGGTTTCGGGGGTGGGCATTTTTGTACACTTGCTTCAATTGAGAAATACTGTTGTGGGTATATACCTGGGTCGAGGCCAAGCTTGCATGCCCAAGCAGTTCCTTCACTGCATTTAAATCGGCACCCTCATTGAGCAGGTGGGTCGCAAAAGAATGCCGAAGGATGTGCGGACTCTTTTTCACCTTTTCGGATGCTATACTAAAATAGGAATTTATAATCCGGTACACAAGCGTTTCGTATATTTTAACTCCCTTTTGGGTAAGGAACAAAAATGCACTGTCCTTTATAGAGTCCAAACGCTTTCTTTCTTCCAGATATTGTTCCAAAGTAATCAAGATGGAGGGCAGTAATGGGATGATTCGCTCTTTGTTCCTCTTTCCCAATACTTTGATATTTTTTTGTGATAGCGAAATATCCGTTATTTTTAGGTTCACCAGTTCGGCCCTTCGCATTCCTGTGGCATAAAAGAGTTCGACGATGAGTTTGTTGCGGACGCCTTCAAAACCCGCTTCCTGTTCCAGAATATCGATAACCTGGTTGATTTCCTTTTCCGAAAAAGGCACTTGTACTTTTTTGGAAGTCTTCAATGCCTTGTGTTTAACCAAAGGGTTTTCGGAAATCTGCTTGGTCTTGAGCAAGAATTTGTAATACGATTTGAGGCTAGAGACCTTACGATTCACACTGCGGTTGGAAATACCACCATCTACCAAACTTACAATCCAACTTCGGATAACCGAATACGGAACCTTTTTGATGTGCTTGTAATCGTATTCCCGCGAGGCAAAATCCAAAAAAACCTGCAAATCCTTTTCGTAAGCCGTCAATGTGTGGACCGAATAGTTTTTTTCCAATCGCAGGTAATCGATGAAATCCTTGAATGGCATACGCAGGCAGGGTATGGGTTCTGCTAAAAATACAATTATTTGATGAGCGGCGCAAGGGTAAAAAAAATCCGCAGCAACAAATAGTCCTGCGGATTTATGTTTTCATGGAAACAGAAAAATTAAATTTCTTCCTGATCCCTTAGATGTTGAATGTACTGCGCTTTTTGAATAACCGAACGACGCTTCACGGAAGGCTTCGTAAACTGTTGCCTGTCGCGCAATTCGCGCATCACGCCGGTTTTGTCGAACTTGCGCTTGAAGCGTTTCAACGCCCTATCGATATTTTCTCCGTCTTTTACTGGTATAATTAACATAATGGCATCACCTCCTTTCGTTTGCGGTGGCAAATTTATAAAGTATTTTGAAATGAATTGCTAAAATTGAAAAAAATTATTCTTTATAGAGCGTCGCCCGTGTGCTTAAGTCTTGTATGAGTTTTTCCTCCTCGTCACTTTCCAAGAGCACATTGTAATTTTGCCAGAACTTCTCGTGATACGGCTTGGTTGAAAAAATATCCTCCGACCATTCCTTGCCCAGCGCTTCATTAATGGCGTCTGGATCTTGGATGACTTCCGTAAAAAGGATTTCCTGAATGGTGTAATAAAACTGTTCGTCCTTGTTTTTGGAAACTCCAACTTTTTCCTTATCGGAAGAGCGATCGCCGGCATTCACCAATTTGGGTGTTTCATAGTAAAAATAGCTTGGGTACATTTTACCATTGTAATCCTTGTAGGTGATAATCATTTTATGGTTTACCAACGTATCAAAGAGACTTTTACTTCTGCGTCTTTGAGACTCGGAAGCAGCCACCAACTCGTATTCAATCTTTTTGATGGCATAATTGTCCCAGTAAATGTACAACCAGCCTTTTGCTTCAAAACCTTCGTTATAAATCCCGGGCGTATTAAGCCCCACATAATCGGCTCCTTTAAGGATTTGGATTTTATAGAGCTTTCGGCCGTCATCTACGAGTACCGTGTCCAGTTTAAACTGATGGTTTTCCAGGATATCTTTCCCAAAAAGTGCTTTTGAAGTGTTTGAGTTCCGAACCAAATTTAACTTGCCTTTAAAAATATTCTCCAGACCATTGATACGACGGTCGTTCCATTTGATGGCCTGTACCAGGGAGGATGTTTCTATGGTGTCCCGATCGAGTTTTTTGGATTTAAAGGAAAGCTTGGGCATACGGTATTTGAGGTAAGAGTAGTAAGTAAACAAACTGTCCACATCCCTCAAATCATAACTTTTACGGGTTTCGTCCACATTAATTTTGAGCTGATCCTTTGCCGATGAGGCGTAACTGGAATCGTAAAAAGTTAGCGCACTTTCAATCAACCATTTGTATTCTTTCTTATTGCGTTCGCGATGCCGAAGGAAGGCCTTTTGCAAATAAGGCATTTCGGGCATGTTATTCGGCAATTTTTTCAAAGCCTTCAGCACAATTTCATTTCCAGTAGTGGGTCTAGGATCGGATACAATTACCACTTCATCCAAGGAAGCAATTTCTTCTTCCAGAAACACATCCATCGAAGGATCATAATCGGGAAGCGCTGTCTTAAAGCTTTTGTAGCCAATAGAAGAAATGACCAAGGTGTCGTTTTGGTATTCGCGCGGAATTGAAAGTTGGAACTTCCCATCCACATTGCTGATGGTTCCAATGGTCGAATTCTGAACATACACACTCGCACTCTCAATGGGCAAATAGGTCATAAAATCGACTACTTTCCCTTTGATTTCGGTTTGGGCTGAAAGGGAACCAAAACATAGCCCCAGTACTGTGAAAAGTAAAATTTTGGATTTTGGATATTTCATCAAAGTCATGTTACGAACCGTTTCTGATTATCAAAGATAAAGCCAAAAAACCAAATGTTTAGGTTGCAGGTTTATAGTCCTTGCCGTCGATGATGATCTTGGCTATGATTTCCCTTAAAATTTCAGAAGTGCCTCCCCCTATGGGGCCCAAGCGGCTGTCGCGAAACAAACGTGCCATTGGATAATCTTCCATGTAGCCGTAGCCCCCCAAAAGTTGAAGGCATTCATAGGCTACTTCATCGGCTACTTTGGTGGAAATAAGTTTGGACATACTTGCTTCCTTCACGGGATAATTTCCATCGCCCAAACTTCTAGCCACTTGGTAATTAAAGGTCTTACACACTTCCACTTCAGCACTCAACTCTGCTACTTTATGACGAAGCGCTTGAAATTCGGAAATCGATTTTCCGAAAGCCGTACGATCTTTCATGTACTGGATGGCATATTCGAGTGCCCATTCGCTTCGGCCATGGGCATTAATACCCATCACCAGACGTTCTAACGCAAAATGCTGCATGATGTACCCAAAGCCTTTATTTTCCTCCCCCAATAAATTCGCTTCAGGAACTCTTACATTGTCAAAAGCGATTTCGCCGGTATCGCTGGCACGCCAGCCCAATTTATCCAACTTGGTGGCAGAAACCCCAGGAGTTTCCCGATCGATTACAAAAATACTGATGCCTTTGTTCCCAAGTTCTGGATTGGTTTTGGCCGCTACCACCAAATAATCGCTGTAAACCCCATTGGTTATGAAGGTTTTGGAACCATTAATAAGATAATGCCCTCCATCTTTGGTTGCTGTTGTTCGCATCCCACCTACATCACTGCCACCGAAGGGTTCGGAAATACACAAACAACCAATCATGTCCCCAGAAATACTGGGCGCCAAATACTTAAGCTTTTGGGCATGGTTGCCTTCCTTGTGCAAGTGGGTCATGGCCAAATAGGTATGGGCCCACATGGCGGCTGCAAACCCCCCGCTATTAATGCGTTGCATTTCCTCCAAAAAAATAACTAGGTAAAAGATGTCCAAATCATGCCCCCCATAGGCTTCAGGGTATGAAATTCCAAAGTAGCCCATGGTTCCCATCTGCTTCCAGACAGCACGGTCGATGGCAGCTGTTTTTTCCCAAGTTTCAATATGGGGGACCACCTCTTTTTGAAGAAAATCCCTAAAGGTGTTTCTGAAAAATTGGTGCTCTTCGGTAAAATACGATTGATTCATTGATGCGATAAGGTAAGGACTTTTGATGCTATACAAAAATCCGTTTCATTCTGCGAACAAATATAACTCAATTAGTGCTAACTTTTGTGGGCTCATTCCTTCAATTTTTGTTAATTCCCCGAGTTTGGAAATTCCTTCACGAAGTTGCACAAACTCCCAGATATCTTTGGCCAATGAAAAGGAAATACCCGGTAAGGTGGCAATATCGGAAGCCGAAACCTTATTGATGTTCATCTTTGTAATTTCCTTTGGGGTTTTCACTGTAAAATCCTTGAGCACATTTTCAACCGTTTCCGGCTTCAGACCATATACAAAATACAATTGCACCTCATCGGAGAAGCCTCCCAGCTTTTCCCTAAATTCTAAGATCCGTTTACTAAATGCAGGGCCAATACCATACACCTCTTCCAAGTCTTCCACTGTGGCCAGATTGAGGTCGGTTTTTTCGTTAAAGGATTTTTCTTTCTTAAAAAAGGTTTTGGATTTTGGTTTTGGGTGTGAAACCCAATCCGGAAATTTGAAAAGCGGGCTTATGGAATCCAACCAAACTTCGTCCACTCCCGTCACCTTCTTGAAGTCGGCCACTGAATTGATCCACTTGCCTTGGTCCCGATAAGCCTTCAACTTGTCAAATTGCATAGGAGACATCCCTAAGGTATACGCCTTGAAATCGGTGATGAAATTTGGGTTGAAAGGATATACTTTATACTTCCCTTCTTCCTTTTTTAGCACCTTAAGGGAATCCACTAATTGTTGAAGCTTCAACACCTCGGTAGAATTGATATCGACAGCTGTATTCTCATTAAAAATTTCACAGTTGTTCAAAAACAACAAAGCAATGATGGCACTACATAAAAGTAAAATCCCAGCTTGTTCACCATGGGTATAGCGAAACTGGTAAGTCCATTTTTTAAAAAACATAACTCCTCGTTTTAATTGAACGGGGAGTTATGTTTTTGTATAATAAAGATATTTCGATTAACCCTCTATAGCCTCTTTTTTCATCTTGATGGCATCGAGATAGCGCTTCAGTTGTTTCTTTACGACCGGGAATAACAGGTACAGTCCTACCATATTTGGGAAGACCATAGCAAAAATCATTGCATCGGAGAAATTCCAGATAGAGCCCATACTGGCTGCTGCACCGATTACCACAAAGGCAAGGAACAAAAATTTATAAGTTAGGTCTGCGCGTTTCCCCCTTCCAAATAAAAACTTCCAGGACTGCAAGCCATAATAGGACCAAGAAATCATGGTCGAAACTGCAAACAGGAACACGGCAACGGTCAAGAAAATTTTGGAATAGGGAATGTATTCATGAAAAGCAATGGAGGTAATACCTGCGCCCTCATACCGCATGCCGTCAATGATTACACCCCCTGTTCCATCACCACCATATTCAAAAAATCCACCGAAATTAAAAATGATGATCACCAAGGCGGTCATAGTACAAATCACTACGGTATCGATGAAAGGTTCCAACAAGGCTACCAAACCTTCACTGGCAGAATATTTGGTACGCACTGCAGAGTGGGCAATGGAAGCAGAACCAGCACCAGCCTCATTGGAAAAAGCCGCCCTTTTGAATCCAACGAGCAACACTCCAATAACACCTCCTACCCCAATCGCTTTTGGATTGAAGGCTTCCTTAACAATTAAAGCAATGGCATCATCGAGGAGGCCCACGTTGCTAAGAATAATGTAAAGGCAGCAAAGAATATAGAGTACCGCCATAAAGGGCACTATCTTTTCGGTTACGGAAGCAATTCTTTTGATTCCGCCAATGATAATAACACCTACCAAAATAGCGATTACTACCCCTATCCAAAATCCAGCTGCTGTGCTTTCAAGACCCAGCAATTCCTTAACAACGATAGTCGCTTGGTTGGATTGGGCCGCATTTCCACCCCCAAAAGATCCTCCAATGCAGAAAATGGCAAACAATACGGCTGCTATTTTTCCCAAAGTGGCCAGTCCTTTTTCTTTAAGACCTTTGGTTAAATAATACATGGGACCTCCATAGACCGTACCATCCTCCCCAACATCGCGGTATTGGACCCCAAGGGTACATTCCACAAACTTGGTGGACATCCCCAAAAATCCACAAACAACCATCCAAAAGGTGGCCCCGGGCCCACCTAAAGCAATGGCCAAGGCTACCCCGGCGATATTTCCGTTTCCTACGGTTCCAGAAACGGCAGTTGCTAGAGCTTGAAAGTGGGAAACCTCCCCATGGGAGCTTTCATCACGGATGGTATCCTTGATATCTCCATCAATGGCCAACTCATCGGAAATAGAATCGATATGATCGTCGATGTCCTTTATTTTATTGAAATCCTTTCCATGGGCAATCCCATCCTCTCCATAAAGGAACTTCGCTCCATGTTTCTCTACGTCTTCGTATTTTCCTCGCACCGTACTGATGGCCCTCCAGAAATAGCGAACATTTGGGAACCCAAAATACACGGTAAAAAAAGCGGCACTGAACACCAATAAAATCAAAACGAAGGGAGTCCCAGCAATTTCAAAGAAAATAACCCTGGAGAAAAAATCGGAAATGGGCTGGAAAGCTTGATCGATTTGCTGGTCTAAACCTATTTCCTGGACTTCTTGTGCCTCTTGGGCAAAGGAAGACAAAGGCAAAAACAAAGAGCAAAGGAAAACAAGGAATTTATTCATAGTTGGTTTTTTAGTTAAATTTCTAGTTAAGGTTCAGCAAGATGCTAAAAAAAATAGCTTTTTCAAATTTTTGGCTACTGAATTATTCCCACAATTCTTAAACGTGATACATTTGTTTTAGCCGCTCAATTTGGTTGGGGCGCCCAATGAGTATGAGTTTTGATCCTTTCTTGATGACCGTAGAAGGTTCAGGATTTACAATGTACTCTCCGGCTGGCGATCGGTACCCAATGATTGAACAGCCCGATTTGTTGCGCAAATCCAAATCTTTGATGGCTTGTTCGTCTCCATTGGGGCAAACTTTTTCAAAAGGAATTTGTTCCACGTTGATGCTATCGTTTTCGCCCGAAACCGATAGGTTGTCCAAAAATTCCACCAAATCGGGAACTACCACCAATGAAGCCATATGGTCGCCACCAATCTTATCGGGCATAATCACATTATCAGCACCGGCCAGCTTCAGTTTTTTGTAGCTAGTCTCTTCGGTGGCCCTGCTGATGATTTTCAAGTTCTTGTTGATTTGCCTAGCAGAAAGCACCACGAAAAGATTGTCGGCATCGCTCGGCAAAGCAGCTATGAGTGTGGAAGCCCTTTCGATCCCCGCCTTAATCAAGGTTTCATCTTCGTTGGCATTCCCCTTAACAAACAAATGGGTTTCATCGTAAAAGCGTTCCACGATTTCTTCACGCATTTCAATCACTACATAATCCCTTTTGTACGCTTCCAATTTTTGGACGGCCTGTTTTCCATTGCGCCCAAAACCGCAAACAATGACATGGTTCTGGAGTTTGTCTATTTTTTCCTGCACTTTCTTATGTCTTAGGTTACCAATATTGCTTTTGCTAAGGATGTATTCTGAAATGACCTTAATGGCGTACCCCACAATAAAGATACTGGAAAGTATCAAAAAGGAGGTGAAAATTTTTTCAGAAGGCGACATGGGGTGCAATTCCCCAAATCCCACTGTAGTGATTGTAATGACCGTCATGTACAAGGCATCAATAAAAGTATAGCCGTACACCAAAGTGAACACCATGATCCCAGCCAGAAAAACTAGAAAAAGCAGTAGTATTGCTCCTAGAATTTTAGATTGATAGACCTTTCTCATAAATCGAATACCGAAGTCCTTTTAGTGTAGACCAAATCCTTTACTTTTAGCCAAAATGCCAAAATAAGGTACAAGGCAAACCCTGCTCCAAAAGTGGCAAAAGTAACATAGATAAAGGACAGTCTTACGGTCCTAGCACGCATGCCCAAGCGGTCAGCCAAACGGGAACACACGTAAAAGCCGTTTTTTTCAAAGTAGTGACGTAGGTTACGGATGAATTGCATGTACTGCAAATTACTATTTTTTCCTGAATCTTAGGATTGCTTCAATACAAAATTCCCGACGACGCAATTCAAGCAATTTAAATGCTCACAATGTTCATTCTTCAGTTGTAACAATGCTTGGCTGTGCCATGCCGTGGACTCAAAAGTCCTTAATTCCTGAAACCGTGCCATCAGCGAATTCTTTTCGGCCTTAATGCTTAAGGCCAACGTTGCCAATGCCTCCGAAACGTCTTTGCCTTGGTGCTTGGCATAGGCAAATTTTATGGGAATAACCGCATTAATGAGCAGTAAATCAATGAACCCCTTGGTTAAGCCTTTCCGACGTTTGGACGATTCGATTTCAAAATTGTAGCGGTCGTCCCAAAAATCGCTGGCAGCCACATCGAACAGTGTGTAAAATTCCTCTTTGGTTTTAGCGGCAATGATTTCGGAAAAAAGATGCGGCCTGCTCGTCCAGAGCATTGCCAGTTGTGAAAGTCGCAAGGTTGGAAAATTGGGCGGACGCAATCGGAAAAACTTTGGCGACGTTACCATTTCATTGGAAATGCCCCATTTAATCTTGGAATACCGATACTTATCCTGAAGTTCTTTATAATAACCAATAGGAAGTGACCGTTCCAAAAACCCCGCCTGTCCAAAAAGCAAGGCTTCAAATTCTAGAAGCTCTTGCCCACCTTTTTTTAAAACTGAAAAAGGAACCGATTTTGCAATACTGTGGAATGCTTCGCCATTGACTTTCAATCCAAAGCCTTTGGCCAAAATCTTAAAAAGTAGCGCCTCCCAGTTGTTTTGTGTTTCTTGAAGCTCTTGTAATATCCATCGGTATTTTGTTTCAAGCCTTTCCACATACATTCTTCCGAGCCAATGATCCAGAACAAAAGGATCGACCTCTGGAAATTGATTTTCACAAGGAATAAATCGTTTTTTTTCCAAGAACAATACGTTGTAATTTTTGAGAAGCTGTTGGGGGATTCGCTCCTTTAACTGAAGGGTAGGGATTATGGTTTCATCTTTTCGAAATACTTCAGCATCATGCTCCAAGACCACGTGCAGGATTACATTGTCGTAGTTTGGGTCGTTTTGGTGTCGATGCTGATACCAATCGGAAGACTTTACATGAATCTCCACATTCCCTGCCCATAATTGTCCATCTAAGGAGACCTGTGCCAAAAGGAAGTCTGGACCTGAATTACGGTTATGCTCCCCTACTTTCAGGATTTCAATTGATTCACCGGCCGTGGTTACAAGATGTTTCTTTGAAAATTTCTGAAACTGCCACAAGTAATGAAGAAATGCTTCCTTCATGTACAAAAAATTTAGGCAGGGAGTTAGGGTGCGGTTGGTAAAAATAAAAAATCCCTTTCATTTTGAAAAAGATTTTTTGTGGTAAATCAGTTTTTTGATAGCTTATTTATAGCCCATTTTACGCATCCATTCGTCGTTGAACATTTTGCCAACATAACGACTTCCATGATCGTGGAACAAAACCACCACAACGTCATCGGGTTTGAAATGCACTGCCAACTGCAGTACTCCTTTGATGGCGGCTCCAGCTGAATTGCCCAAAAACATTCCTTCTTCCTTGGCCAAGCGTTGGGTATAGACCGCCGCATCCTTGTCGGTTACTTTGGTAAACCCATCAATGATCGAAAAATCCACATTGGCCGGAAGGATGTCCTCCCCAATTCCTTCCGTAACGTACGGGTAAATTTCATTTTCATCAAAAATGCCGGTTTCGTGGTATTTCTTGAATACACTACCATAGGTGTCGACACCCCAAACTTTTACATTGGGATTTTGTTCTTTAAGGTACCTCCCCACACCACTTATGGTTCCACCAGTTCCCACGCCCACTACAAAATGGGTGACTTTCCCTTCGGTTTGTTTCCAAATTTCTGGTCCGGTACTTTCATAATGCGCTTTGGTATTGCTAGGGTTATCGTATTGATTTACATACCAACCACCAGGGGTTTCATCGGCAATTCTCCGTGCGGTTGAATAATACGATTGTGGGTCGTCTGGCGTTACGTTGGTGGGACAAACAATGACCTCGCTTCCAACTGCCTTCAGGATATCTACCTTTTCCTTGCTTTGCTTATCGGTAGTTACACAAATCATTTTATAGCCTTTCACAATTGCGGCTAGGGCCAATCCCATACCGGTGTTACCACTAGTACCTTCCACGATGGTCCCCCCAGGTTGCAGCCGCCCATCGGCTTCGGCATCTTCAATCATTTTTAGGGCCATCCGGTCTTTAACTGAATTGCCGGGATTGAAGGTTTCGTATTTGGCCAACACCAAACAGGGCAACTCTTGGGTAAGTTTATTGATTTTTACCAATGGCGTATTTCCAATGGTCTCTAAAATGTTTTTTGCGTATTCCATCTTTGCGTTTCAAGCGGGGCAAAAGTACAAATCCCTTCAGAATTTTGGCAATTGGAGTTCATTTTATTCAAAACGGATGGCCTTAACCGGTGAAATTTTGGAAACCAGATACGACGGAATCATAAGCATTAAGAGACAGAGAATGAGTGTTCCTATATTCAAAAGCAGGATGTACCCAAAATCGAGATATATGGGCGCTTCCGTAACGTAATAGGTCTCTGGATTGAGGGTGATGTATTTGCCATACTTCTGAAGTAACAATAAAGCCAATCCTACTAGGTTTCCAAAAAACAACCCAACACAAATGATATAGCCCGCATTGTAGAGAAAAATCTTTCGGATGCTCCAATCGGAAGTCCCCAAGGCTTTCAAAATGCCTATCATCTGCGTGCGTTCCAAAATTAGTACCAACAAGGCTGTAATCATATTAATCCCTGCTATGAGGATCATGATGCCAATAATCAAAACGATGTTGAAATCGAACAAATCCAACCATTCAAAAATGGAATAATATTGGTCCCTAATGGTAATAACATCCAAAGTTGGGTCGGTGGCATCGTACACTTGGTACCCTATTTCACGAATTCTATCAAAATCGGAAACGAACAACTCAAACGCTCCAATTTGATCGTCATTCCATCGGTTTAGGCGTTGGATGTGACGGATGTCGGCCAACACATATTGCTCATCAAATTGCTGAAACCCACTGTCGTAAATTCCCACGATAGTAAAGCCTCGGCTGCGCACTTTCCGTTCAGATTCCTCATCCAGAAAAAAAGCATTGATGCGGTCTCCCAAGGCCAATTGTAGCCTACTGGCCAAATATGAAGAAATCAAGACCTCATCATTAAGGTCCCCCTCGTAATTGGGCAAATTGCCCTCTGTAAGGTACTCTTTAAAATAAGTCCAATTGTAATCGGGCCCAACGCCTTTTACCACAATACCTTCAAAGTCGGTTTCCGTGCGCAAAATTCCACCTTTCGAAGCAGTTATTTGGATGTGGTCGATGCCCTCAACTTGTGTGAAGTTGGGATAAAAATCTTGCTTTTTGGAAATGGGGATTTGGGAGTCGTTGCTGTTATTGTTATCGAATTTTGAAATAATGATGTCCCCATTGAAGGCCGATACCTTTTCACGGATCTTTTTTTGCAGCCCCACCCCCGTAGCTATGGAAACCATCATAATGACCATCCCCAAAGCAATAGCCACAATGGCTATTTTTATAATTGGGGCCGAAACACTACTTTTATAGTCTTTCGAAGCAATGATGCGCCGAGCCGTAAAAAATTCAAAGTTCACCTATTCGTATGCCAATTAGTAAGTTCAAAAATACAGGATTCCTGTTTCTTGCCATAACGATCCTGTTTTGTTTTTCGTGTGGAAGCCAAAATCACGAAAAAAAAGAAACCGTGGAAGTCACGAAAAACAGCAAATCGGAATCAGTCCAAATCCTTCAACCTGCCATTGCCAAAACGAATACGTATTTGCCGTTGCTAAAGGGGAAAAAAGTAGCAGTGGTGGCCAATCCCACGTCTGTTCTTTTTGAAACGCCCTCCCAACCGATTCATTTAGTGGATTTACTACTTTCCAATGGCATAACAGTGGCAAAGGTTTTTGCCCCTGAACACGGTTTTCGAGGTACGGCGGATGCGGGTGAAAAAGTTTCCGATGGCATAGATACCCAAACAGGGTTATCCATCATTTCGCTTTATGGTAAGAACAAAAAACCAACGCCCCAACAAATGGAGGGTATTGAAATTATGGTTTTCGACATCCAAGATGTTGGCGTTCGTTTTTATACCTATTTATCGACCTTGCACTACGTGATGGAAGCGTGTGCCGAAGCAAACATCCCGCTCCTTGTTTTGGACCGGCCCAATCCCAACGGACATTACGTGGATGGTCCCATGATGGAATCGAAACATTTCAGCTTTTTAGGGCTGCACCCCGTTCCTTTGGTCTACGGCATGACCATTGGCGAATACGCGCAGATGATTAATGGTGAAGGGTGGCTTCAACAAGGTGAAACCTGTGACTTAACCGTAATCCCCATGACCAATTACACGCACAATACCATCTATTCCCTCCCTATCAAACCGTCTCCCAATTTACCAAACGACCAAGCCATTAGTTTGTATCCAAGCTTGGGCCTTTTTGAAGGCACGGAGGTGAATGCCGGGCGTGGTACCGAGATGCAGTTCCAGATTTTTGGATCGCCCTATTTGCCCGAGGAAAAGTATCCTTTTTTCTATGTGCCACAACCCAACGATGGAGCCAAGCATCCTAAGATGGAAGGGAAAACCTGCAATGGTATAGACTTAAGGACCATTCCAAAAATGGATCAGGTTGACTTGACTTGGTTAGTGAATGCTTACAATGATTACGGTAAAAAGGAATCGTTTTTCAATACCAAAAACTTTGCGGCCCATGCCGGAACCGAAGCCTTGCAGTTGCAGATACAAAATGGGATGTCGGCTCAAAAGATTAGGCAGAGCTGGCAACCTGACATCGAAAAGTTCAAAAAAATTAGGGAAAAATACCTCCTTTACAACTAAGGAACCCTTTTCTTTAATTCTTCAACAATATTGAAAGCCGCCGGACAAATGGCCACATTCTTCATTGTAAGGTTAGAAATTTGATGGAATTTTTTACGATTGGTGTGCGGATACTCCCTACAAGCTTTAGGACGCACCTCATAGACACTACAATAATTGTCCACTCCTAAAAAAGGGCATGGAACATTTTGAAGTACATAATCGCCCTCTTCATCGACCCGCAAATAGGCATCGATAAAATTTGTGCCCTTCATCCGAAAGTGCTTTGCCAACCGCTCGATGTCCTTATCCGTAAAAAGCGGCCCCGTGGTCTTACAGCAGTTGGCACATTGCAAACAATCAGTCTTTTGAAATTCGGCCTCATGCAATTCCACCATGAGGGTGTCCAAATTTTTAGGCGGTTTTTTCTTCAGCTTGGAGAAAAATTTTTTGTTTTCTTTCTCCATATCTTTGGCGCGTTGGGGCAATTGTCGCAACAGTTCATCCATAGTTCAAAAATAACGAAATGGCAGACATTTTGGGACAGGCATTGTTGGATTATTTCCACGGAAATGACCCCGAAGATTTGGTAACCGAAACTAACATTAGTGAGGAAGATGTAGTGCCTACTTCTTACTTTTTCCGAAGTTTTGATGAAATGCCTAGCTTGGAACAGCATGCGCTAAAGTTAGCCAAAGGAACCGTATTGGACGTAGGTTGCGGTGCCGGAAGCCACGGAATTTGGCTGCAAGAACAGGGATTGAATGTTACCGGTATCGATGTTTCAGAAGGCGCTATAGCCGTTAGCAAGTTGAGAGGTTTGAGGCGAACACATCAAGTGCCCATTTTGGATTTTAAATTGGGAACTTTCGATACCATTCTACTCTTAATGAACGGTACGGGTATTTTTGGAACCCTCGAACAGGCATCCATTTATTTGCTTCACCTAAAAAAACTCCTCAAAAATGGTGGTCAGATTCTCATTGATTCCAGTGACTTACAATACATGTATGATGCCACGGAAGAAGGAGGGATTTGGGTTCCGGCCGATCGGTATTATGGGGAACTGGAGTTTACCATGACCTATAAATCAATCGCTTCCGAACCCTTTCCTTGGCTGTATTTGGACGAACGTTTGTTCCATGCTTTAGCGATGGAAAATGGATTTCAGTTTGAACTTATCGCTAAAGGAGACCATTTTGATTATTTGGCCCGCTTAACGTTTCCTAAAGATACCCTTCTTTGATGAGTTGTTTCATTTTGGCACCAAAGAGCTCCCGACTCCAATCATCCTTAATAGCTCGCAGGTCTTTTTGAAGGTCTTTTTGTTTTTTCTTCATTTTTTTGCCTATATCACTGTCCAAAAAATCGTCGATTTCTTTTTGTTCATCGGAAGTAAGGTCTTTGTCTGCCAGAAACTTTTGCGCGGTTTCGGTGGTATAAAATTCCGTCATTTTGACAATATCCTCTTGGGTGTAATGTTTTCGATAGGCAAAGGCCAACATCGAAACAAGTTTATCCAATTGCTCATCTTCGCCTTCCTTTAAATGGGTCCAAGCTTCCTCGGGGATATTACGGTCCTTGAAATTGCGTTGTAGCAAAGGGAATACTTCGTAGTAATCGGCACTATAGTATTCGCGGGTGCCATTGATGTTCAACAAATCGATGATTTCCTTCTGAAAATTGTCCAATTGGGCTATTCCCGAAAAACAAATACTCAAAAAAAGCGTTAAAAAAATTGACTTCATTATTACTGTAAGCTGTTTAAAAGTTATGTTTGCTAAAAATACAAAAATTGCACCATGAAGCTTTTCTTAAGGACTCTTTTTCTGGCTATTTTATGTACTTCCATGCTAAGTGGTTGTAAAAAAGACGATTCCAGTCCGGTTGAAGACCCTAAAGCCGAAAATAAAAAACCTTTGGGTACTTCTGCGGAAGACATCCTGTCCGACGATATTTACCAAAGCCTCGTAGTAGAATTGGTATACACCCAATCCTTTCAACCAGATCCCAGTTCCATCTTGGCCTTTAAGGATTTCATTACTGCTAGAATTCACAAACCGGGAGGTATTGTTTTTATAGAGCGAACGGTTCCCAACCAATCTGGAGCTCCTTTTACCCTTACCGAAATCAAAGCCATAGAAGAGTCGCTTAGAACAAAATATACCTCGGAGGACCAAATGGCGCTTTACGTTTTTTTTGCGAATGGCAGCTCCAATAACGATACTCAAACCCAAGTAACCTTGGGTACGGCCTATCAGAATACTTCTATGGTAATCTATCAAAAAACCTTGGAAACTGTTACGTTGGACCAGCCAGAGGTACTCCCCATTTTGGAACAAACCACCTTGGAACATGAATTTGGTCATATATTAGGACTGGTAAACATCCAGAACGATGACATCCATACCAATCACGAAGATTCCAATAATGCCAAGCATTGTATGGTAGAAGGTTGTCTGATGTATTACGATGCAACCAATGTGCTTCGAAGTCAGTTAAAAAAAAACTTATCGAGAATGGGCGCTGTGCCGCAACTAGATCCTCTTTGCCTTGCAGATTTACAGGCCAAAGGAGGACAATAGGTCAATACACCTTTTCCCCATTAATATAAGTTTCCAAGACTTTGATATTGGGAATACTCGCTTCTGGGCACTCCATAGGGTCTTGATCCAATACTACGAAATCAGCAAATTTTCCAACTTCGAGGCTTCCTTTTTCGTTTTCTTCAAAATTGGAATACGCGGCCCAAATGGTCATCCCTTTCAAGGTTTCTTCACGAGACAATGCCTCCTCCATCCGATACCCGCCTTCTGGGTATTGCTTTAAGTCTTTTCGGGCCACTGCAGCATAAAAAGTGTACATGGGATTGATATGCTCTATAGGAAAATCAGTCCCCAAAGCAATGATCCCTGCTTTATTTAAAAGGGTTTTGTAGGCATAAGCGCCCTTGATGCGCGCACTCCCTAAACGGTCTTCTGCCCAGTACATATCGCTAGTGGCGTGGGTAGGCTGTACCGAAGGAATAATATTTTTTGAAAACACATCAAAGTCGTCCAAACTTACCACCTGTGCATGTTCAATTTTCCAGCGGGCATCCACTTTTCCTTTCAAAGCTTTTGAATAGGCCCGCAATACAGAAATATTAGCCGAATCGCCAATGGCATGTGTATTCATTTGATAACCTGCTGTAACGATTCGCTGAGCCAAACTGTCCAGTTGGGATTGGGTGGTAATCATGGCTCCGTAATGATGGGGCATGTCGGAATAGGGAGCACGTAATGCAGCCCCACGGGAGCCTAGGGCCCCATCACCGTACACTTTTACCGAGCGTACATTCAAACGATTGTTCTTGAGGATTCCTTTATTTAGATAATATTCCAAGTTTTCTTCCGAATTGCTCACCATGGCATAGACGCGTAGTTTTAGGTCTCCGGATTGTTGAAGACTATCAATAAGCTCTATAATTTCTCGGTCTAAACCAGCTTCATTTACCGTGGTCAATCCAAGTTTTGTGCAGGCTTCATCGGCATCTTTAAGGGCCTTAATCGAGATTTCCCTCGAAGGTGCTGGCATTACATCGAAGACCAATCGCATAGGGGTATCAATCAAAATTCCGGAAGGGCTGCCATCCTGAAGCACCACCTCACCCCCCTCCATTTTAGTGGCTGCAGTAATTCCAGCCATTTCCAGCGCTTTACTGTTTACCCACAACGCATGCCCATCTATCCGTCGTAAAGCCACAGGGGTTTCTGGAAAAAGGGAATCTAGTTCTTTTTTAGTGGGAAATTCTTTGATGGGCCAATCGTTTTGGTCCCACCCTCGACCGGAAATAAAATTGGAATGCTTTCCATTCTCGAAAGCAGCAAGTTTCTGAAGTACTTCAAGTTTACTGGTGGTTCCTACCAAATCTACGTTTTGCAGCCCCAAACCGTAACCATAGAGATGGGTATGGGCATCTATCAAACCTGGGAGGATTGTTTTTCCGCCTAAATCCAAAACCTGATCTGAACGGTATTTTTCCTGAAGTTCTTCCGAAGTACCCACTTCAAGGATTTTACCATCTTTAATGGCAAAAGCCTGGGCCATTTCGAAATGCTCATTCACGGTATACACCTTGGCATTCAACACTAATAAATCAACCGAGGTTTTAGTGTCATTGCATGAAAAAAAGACCAATAGCGGTAGGATAATTTTGAAAGCATTCATGAAGTCTAATTTGGGTAAATATAAAAAAAGCATCCCGTTACCAGTATGCTTTTTCTGTATTAAACCCTAAACTTACCTTTTTTCTTTTCTATAGCTTTAATTAGATGAAAAAAAGGTAGAATGGTTGCTTGATTTACCAATCAAATTTATAGGTAGCACCCAAAAGCCCCTGTATGCCCTGTACGGGGTAGTTAAACCACTTTTCATAGTTGTTCCCGAGTAAGTTACTGCCCTTTGCAAAAATGGAAAGCCGGTCGTTGACGCGGTAGCCTAAATTGGCGTTTACATCAAAGTACGAATCCAGGGTTTCGGTAGTAACCAACACCACATCGCTAAGTTCTTTCCGTTCTCCCACAAAAAAGAGGGAGACCCCCCCATACCATGCTTCCGAGATTTCAAAATTTGAAAAAACGGACGCTTCAATGTTGGGTAGGTTCCAAGCCTCTGGTTGTTGATCCAGGGTGTAACTATAATAATTGGCATGGGCACCCAACGAAAAAGATTCGGAAATTTCCACCTTCAATTCCCCAAAAAATCCCAGTGTATTGACATCGTCATATACAATTCCAAAGGAATTTCCATATTCATAGCCTTCAAGATCGGGATTCATGCCTTTGTAAGGGTTTAATTGGAAAAAAGCTTTGTTTTGCTCCTTGCCGTAACTTCCCCGTAGATTGTAACTCACCTCATTACTGAGCTTCCCTTTGATACCTCCAAACCCATTGTACAACTGACTTGTAGGCATCAAAAACAAAGTAGGTGAAACAAAAGGGTTCTCGTCTTTCAATCCGCGATAGGTATTTTGTTTCAATCCCCCTTCCGCTCCCCCATAAACAATCAGTATTTCGTTCACCAGACGGTACGAGGCGTTAATTTGAGGGTATACAAACAAATCGCTTGAACTCTGCTGGGTATTCAGGGAAAAGACCACTTCGGTGCCTAATGCCAGGGTCAAATCCTCGTTTGCGTAAATCAAAGACGGTGCAATACCGGTATTGAGGTATCCGTATTGAAGGGCCTCTTCAGAAAAATAATTTCGGTCAAAACTTCCGCTAAGGAAATCCAAGTTTCCTTGAAGTTGAAAGGTAAAATCCGCTATTGGAAATTGAAACTTTGGGCGTAACTGCCCTTGAAATTCAGAAGAACCATAAGCGTCCCTTAGGTAATGGATGCTGGCCGTAATATCCTTAAAAAAAGAATCCTCCAGTTTCAGGCTACCACCAAGATGCCCCCCAAAATACGTTTGCTGGGGATCTATGGAAGCAATAGTTTCGGGGAGTGCTGTTTCAAATATAGCATCCAAGCCATACCAGTTGAATAATTGGTGGGATATTCCGGCTTCCAACCGAGCCGTCATTTCCTTTTGACGGGAGGTATAGTTTCCAGTAAGTTCAGTATCGTAGTATTTGTTTTCCAACAATACATCCGGGATGTCTCCTTGCGAGGAATTGTGCCGAAAGAAAAATCCTGCCTGATCGGTGCGACTGATTTCAAAATTACTGAACAATTCTCCCAAAATACTGGTATAATTTCCAAAGCCCAAGGTAGCATAATTGTCGTATAGCCGTATTGGTTTTGCCTTATCTACCGTAGCGGCTTTTCCTTTGGATGGAGTAAAAGTAGATGCCACGGGAACCGAAAATATCTCGTAACGCACTTCTTTTTTTTGAGAGGTCGTGGAATCGTTCAAAACAGGCGTTTCCTTTACTTTAAACGCATCCGAAATGGTAGGCGTGTAGGGTTTCACCACATTGACCACCTCCGTACCCAAATCGTCATCTTCCTGTGCCCAAACATTGAAAACGGCCAAACAGCTACAAATTAAAAAAAAGGATTTCTTCATTGAAAAGTTCATGAAAAGGTAAATTGATTGATGAATAATTAATGACCGTCGGTTTCTACGGAACTGTTGGTCTTGGACTCGGAAGCCTTGATGACGGCCAATTCGGCTTTGGCTTCTTCCACCACGTCGGGAAATTCCGCAAAATTGTCGATAACGCTCTGTAAAATATAGGTCGCTTGAAAGGCGTCATTCAGTGCATAAAAGTTTTTGGCCATGAGCACCAGCCCTTTGGCTCCAAAAAATTTGTATCCAGAATAATCCTTTGCCAACTTTTGTACTGCGGCGTTGGAACCTTCATAATTGGCCTCCTTATTCTTGAAGTAGGCATCGTAATACAAGGCTTCCGCAGCCAATTTTCCTGTAGCGTTTTTGGCCACTTCGGCATAAGCGGATTTGGCCTTGGTTTCATTCCCGGTTTGTAATGCTGCCCTCGCGATAATTATTTGTGCATCGTTCTTGATAGAAGCCTCCACTTTTTCATTCAAGAGTACTTTTTCGGCATAGAAAACCGCTTCCTCATATCTTTTAAGTTCATAACAGGCCTTCATGCCATTGGTTTGCGCAAAGACGACGTTTTGTGGGTAATCCGACTCTGTTTCCAAACGCTTTAAGTAATTGAGGGCCTTTTGATACTCCTTCTTACCAAGATACAATTCCGAAATTCGGGCTAAAGCTTGCTCACTGAATTCGCTTCGTTCCTTATCCAGAACAAACTGGTAATGTGGAATGGCCTTCTCCCCTTTTTGATCGGCGAAGTACAATTGTGCCAAGTAAAAATGCGCGTTCAAGGTATGGGCTCCGTTGGGAAAATCCTTCAAATAACCTTCAAATCGTGAAATGGCCTGCGCCGCTTTGTTCTCCAAATAGGGTTGCTCCGCGGCTTCATAGCTTGCATCATCCAACTCGGCATTCTCTACCTCCACAAAATCCAACGTATTTACCCATTCGGCATAATCATTCACGCGGCCTTGGTCAATATAAATCAATTTGGCAGACCCCACAGCCTGCAAGGCTTCAGGTGTTGAGGGATATTTGGCCACTACCTTTTTGAACAGATTGAGTGCTTCGTTGCTTTTTCCAGAATTGTTCAACATCAGGGCTTCCTTCAATAGGGCTTTGGGCACATAACTGCTTCCGGGCAATTCGTTGATTAGTTTTTCATAAGCGGCCATCGCATCCCGGTTTTTATCCATGGCCACGTACGTATTCCCCAATTCGTATAAGGCATCGTCCCTATAAAACGACTTAGGGTATCGGGAAGTAAAGCTACTCAATGCCTCCAACTTGCTTTCTACACGATCCACGAAACCATAGCTCATGGCTTTTTGAAAAGCCGCATAATCCGCATCGGGCGAATGGTCCTCAATAGCTTTATTGTAATTTTCCAAGGCAGGCCAATAGGCGCTTTGCATGAAATGGGAATCGCCCAATCGCACATAGGCATCGTTCCTTCTGGTGCCATCGTTGGTTGACGATTCCAGGTATTTTGTGAATTGACCGATTGCTTCCTTGTAATTTTTCAACTTAAAGTAATTGTATGCAAGGTTGTAAAAACCATTCGGGTATTCTGGGGTTTTTTGTGCCTCCGGCAATTGCAGGAATTGTTTGTAGCCAATCAAGGAATTATCAAAATTGGAGGCTTGGTAATCGCTTTCCGCCTTCCAATAGGTCGCGCGAGCCGTAAAAATGGGATCGTAGGGTTCTTTCAGGGATTTATTGAAAAGTGCCACGGCATCGGCATAATTGCCTTCACTGTACAATTCGAGTCCGCGGAAAAAAGCCACTTTTTGAAAGGCTTTTTTATTGCTGAAGGATTTGTTGTTTTCCAAAAGCTCTAAGGCAGCTTTGTAATTTTTGGAAGTGATGTAGGAATCGATTAGCAGATCCTTCAAGGCTTCGTTGTTGGGGTTGTCGGGATAGGCTTCCAAAAAGGAGCGCAAAACCTGCGGCACACTGGTATAGCTGTTCCCGATTTCGTAACTGAGTTTGGCATAATTGAGCCAAGCATCCTCTTGAATCTGTGGAGAAAAATCCATTTCGGAAGCATTTTTGAAGGCATTCAAAGCCTGTTGCTTTTGTTCCAGTTTCAGGTAGCTTTCCGCCAAATGGTAGTAGGCGTTTTGGGCCACGGCATTGCGTCCGTCCACTATTTTGTTGAATTCCCCAATGGCTTTTTCATAATCCCCCTGTTTGTAATAGGCATAGCCCAGCTGGTAGTAATCGGTGTTGTTCCACTTTCCACGTTTTCCTTTGTATTCCTTTAAATAGGGAATGGCTTCTGAATAGCTTCCCAAATTGAAATAACTTTCACCAATAATCTTGGACAACTCGCTTTTTTCCTGAGGAGAGGATTGATTGTATTGCTCCAATCCCAGATCAATTGCCTTTTGGAAATTGCCCAATTTGAAATTCATGTCCGCTTTATAATAGCTGAGTCCCTCGGCGTACTTTTCCTCGTTTTCGAGGGTTTCGAACTGCTTGTTGGCTTCTTCATAATTATCACCTTCATACGCAATGTACCCCAGATAGTACTTGGCCTGGGAGCCGTATTTGGGTGAATCGCTCACCCGATTGAAGTATTTCTGCGCTTCAGAATAGCGCTTGTTGGCAAAATAGGCGTAGCCATTATTGAAGTAGTATTTTTCGCGTTCGCCCCTGCTAAGGTTGCCTTCGTCCACCTTATCGTACCATTTGCGGGCGTAGGAATACTTCCCGTTTTCGAAATAATAATGGGCCACGTTGATAAAAGCATCGTTGCGTTTGATGCTCGTGGGATATTCGTTAACAAATTGCTCCATCAGGTAATCGGCATCCTGTTGGTTGAGCCGTACGGCACAGTTGGCGATGTAGTAGGCACAATCACCTTTTACGGATTCCTCAGTGGCATCCTCCTGTAGTTGTGCAAACAGCGCCTGGGCCGCCAGATATTGTTGGTTGTTGTACAGTTCCAGTGCTTTGTTATACGCCACCCAATCGTTGGTGAGAACCGCCGACTGCTGAGCGCTGAGGGTTATTGAAAAAATAAGGGCAAAGCAAAAAGGGATGAGGCTTTTGGGCATGGGATTTGGGTTTTGCGGCATAAAATTAGGGCGATCCTATGCCTTAGTAACGGCAATTTGGACGATTAATTATAAAGTCATCAAAAGAAAAAACCACCCTAACGGGTGGTTTTTACATGAAAATAATTGAGCTACTCCTTGATAAATTTAGTCGTTAGTATATCTTCTTCAAATTGGTCGTAACCTTTAAGAATATAGAAACCTTGAGTTAAATAATCCAAATTTACTAATATCTTAGGAGTATCAATATTTGACATTTCAAGTACTTTTTGATTAAAAATATCAAATATTTTTATGGTTGAAATAATTGCTTCTTCCGAAACAATATTGACTACATTAATCTCGTTTGCAACTTTCGTAGGATAAACCACATAGCCCAATTTAGATGCATCTTCTACATCTTTTGGTAACGATTTTTTTAGAAATGAAAGTGTTGGGACTTCACAGGATGTTAAGTCTGAATCTATTTCAAGATCAATATACCCTGAATCTGGCGAGTATTCACCACTCAATATTTCTATATTATTCCTAGCTCTAAATTTAATTTTTGAATCACTAGTTATTGTATTATTGGACATCTTTATTTCGTAAGGTGCGGTCTCTAGTTTATAAAACCATGGTCGATATAAAATTCTATCCTTAACTTCAACCGTTCCAAATTCGTCTTTCATATCCTTGGCCATTTTAACCGCTTCATAAGAATTTAAGGAACCTGATCCTATTTGACCATAATATGCTAGGTTTACAGTTAAGTTATCAATTTTTCTAGATGTAAGCTTTAAAATAGTTTCTATTTCGTTTGGTTGTAAACAATAATTCTCACTAAACATTAATCCAATAGTACCCGTAACTATTGGAGCCCCTACAGATGTACCTCCCCAATATTCATATTCTCCATTTACTTCACTTCCTCCCGATTTTTGAGTTAAAATATGTCTAGCAGGTGCAGCAATATCAACACTATCATTATATGTTAATGTTATATAAGTGTTATTTAGATGTTCAAACCGATCTTTTTGATTGTCATGATCAGGATCAGGGTCCCCAATTTCATAACGAAATCCAATATCCGTAACTGCAATAACATTGCGATTAGCTGCGGGATAATGTTTTCCACTAGCCCCTAAGCTTGGGCAACTATAACTTCCATTTCCAGCAGCAGCAACTAGTACCGCTCCTTCTTCATGTGCTTCGTCCATTGCCTCTTGGTATGTATCTATTGTATTTTGACTTAAATTACAAGATCCCCAGCTCATATTTATTACTTTAACTCCAGCTTGTGCCAAATCGACCACTGCATCCACGCCTCCAGATTTTGCTTTTATATAGCAATCAAAACCTATTGATGCAATCCCAATATTATTATCGGTATTTGCTCCTGCAACAACTGCCACACCAGTACCATGTCCAAAGGTGGAAGCTCCACTACCACTCAACATTTCTGACTTACCCAACAAATCCTCCTGATCTAGCTTTATGGACTCTGCAATTGCAATTACTACATTTTCATTTCCTTGAGAAATATCCCAAGCATCTGGAGCATATATAAAATCCAAATCTTCTTGATCCATTAAAGCACCTCCATTGGTCCCATAATCATTGGGAATATATAATAATTGAATTTCTGGGACTTCTTCTAGATTAATAAAAATATTCGGAGTTTTTTCCTTCATTTCCTTGATTAAATTTTCATCAACAACCTCAATTTCATATACTTTTTGAAGAAAAGGTTTTTTTGAATTTGGAAAGTACCTCTTAAAATTCAATACTCTATAGTTACTGAAAATCTCATTAAGTCTGTTATCTTTAAACTCAAGTTTAATATCGTTCTGCAATTTTATAACCTCGGGTATATAGGAAGAATCTTCTATTCTAAACCAATATTTTTTAGACTCTTGTGAAAAGACTGTTGTTCCAATAAATAAGCACATTAAAAAAAATAAAAGTCTCATCGCTAACGTAACTTTATTTTTCATCAAAATTTGCTTTATTTTAAAAAAAATCCTGACGTTTTTCATGTTATTCTCCTCCATTATTAATGGTTTTCATTTTATCTTCTAATTTCAAGATAAGTTTATGCTGTTCTATTGTGTACAGAGTTAATTCCTCAATTTTTTGGAGCAAAATTTTATTTATCTCTCCCAAATCAATTCCACTTTCTTCCACATCTGTGGCACTTGGAACATCCATCAAATGACCATTTTCTATTATAAATCGTTCCACTTCTTCCAAAGAGGGGAGATTGTAATTATCTTCAAAAACAAAATCAGCCCAATCAGTATATACCTTAACGGATTCTGCCCTTACTTTCCCATTTACGGACAAATGATAGGTATTTGCACCATCTGTATAGCTCGTGGTGCCAATGGTAACGTAAGAATTGGTCTTGGGCAACTGCAACTTTACCGTACCGGAACCATTCTCGCTCAAACTGTAAATAGACGACTGATTCTTGTCGTAGTAGAGTTGCTCACTAGAACCTCCCGTATTGGCATAAAAACGAAACCTGCTTTTATAATTTCGGTCTTCAATTCCAAAAAAAGATTGGGCTTCAGTATTTAGATTGGATTCAGGAAAATCCAAAAAATTGAAAAGGCTACCAGAACTTGAAAGTTCATACCCTGCCCTCAATACATTACAGGCTTCATTCCTTTGAGTTGTACTGAGATAGGTTGCTCCATTGGCAATCTCAGAATCAAACCTTCCCTTTTTAGCAAGAACATTACCAGTTACTTCTAATTTTTCTGTAGGATTTGTGTTGCCAATCCCTACATTACCATCTCGGTAGATCGGATCAGTTGAATTTGAAGCTCCATTCCATTGGGGAGTTCCTGGAAGATTTGTTTGTGCATAAAACACAGACAAGCAAAATAACATACCTAAAAATAAAATCGCTTTTTTCATAATACATAGAATTAGTGTTAATAAATAAATGAACTATCTTCCTAGGGTTATCAGGAACCCTTTTGTACCAAAAAAATGCGGGGGGAGTTGCCAAAAACTTGTGTCGGGGAGAAATTAAGTCTTTGGGAATACCTAAATTTAGGAAATTAAAAATTGAAATGAAAGATTTCATATTAAATTATCATTAATGCTTTTGAAATAATAAACTTATCATGAAGAAATCCCTGTTAATAACCCTAACGATTCTTGTAACCCTTCCTTCTTTCGCCCAACGCACCAAACTCAAAAACGTTTGGGAAAACAACAGCAAAATTGGCATCGGCACTAAAAACCCAGATCAATTACTCACCGTAAAAGGCACCATCCATGCCCAGGAAGTATTGGTCGATCTGGAAGGGGTCGTAGCTCCCGATTATGTGTTCGAAAGTTATTTTGAGGGAACTTCGGAGTCTCAGCCCGATTACGAGTTGAAAAGCTTGGAAGATTTAGGGAATTATGTTGCGGAAAACCATCATTTGCCGAGAGTTCCCGCTGCTAAAGAACTTGAAGAAGAAGGACTCTCCCTTAAAAAAATGAGCCTCATTTTATTGGAAAAAATAGAGGAACTCACCCTTTACACCTTGCAACAGCAGCTGGAAATTGAAGCCTTGAAAAAGGAGGTGGAAAAACTTTCCGAACAAGCCCAGGAAAAGTAGTACCTTCGTAGCATCCTAAGTTTTTTTGTATGTCGCAACCGGTATTGGCGCTCCAGCATGCCAACATTTTTCAGAGAGAGAATTTAATTTTGAGTGACGTGACCCTTTCCATTGAAAAGGGTGAATTTGTCTACCTTATAGGCAAGACCGGAAGTGGCAAGAGTAGTTTCATGAAAACCCTCTATGGCGATTTGCCCCTTAAAGAGGGCGCAGGGCACATCGTGGGGTTCGATTTGAAAACCTTAAAGGAAAAAGACATCCCTTTTTTAAGAAGGAAACTGGGAGTGGTTTTTCAGGATTTCAAGCTTTTGAATGACCGCACGGTAAAGGACAACCTCATGTTTGTATTGCATGCGACGGGCTGGAAGGAAAAAGCCGCCATGGAAACCAAAATCGAAGAAGTTCTGGATAAGGTAGGCATGAAGACCAAAAACTTCAAATACCCTTACCAACTCTCAGGGGGAGAGCAACAACGTGTGGGCATTGCACGGGCCTTGTTGAACGATCCCGAGTTGATCCTGGCCGACGAGCCCACTGGGAACCTGGACCCCCAGACCAGTGTGGAAGTGATGCAAGTACTTCAAGAAATCAACAAAAACGGAAATACGATTTTAATGGCTACCCACGATTATGCCTTGATTTTGAAATACCCCTCCAAAACCCTGAAGTGCGACGAAAACCAAATCTTCGAAGTTGTACAGAAAACCGTTTAATCGTTTTCCATAATACTGGGATCCCGTAAAATTAGATCGCAGGGCTTTTCCAACCTAGGATCGACACTCAAGGAAATTTTGCCATTCCTACCGGGGCTAAGGACCGTGTTGGGTTCTATTACAATTTTATTTTTCGCTTTTAAGTTGAAGGTAGCCCGATCGGTAAATTTTTGATCTTTGATAACCACCTCCTTTGAATAAGCCGTAAGTTTAAAATCCCATCGCGAGAAATCCTGATGGTCGATGTAGGCGGTTTCCTTTTCGTTGTACAATTGATAGACCAGTTCTACGGCATCACCCGTTTGTAACATTCCGGCGCCATACATCCCTTTGTAGGGCTTATTGACTTCAATAGAGTCGATGTTCCATGAAGTGATTTTCAGAATAGATTCTACCTCATCCACTGGCAGGCATGGGCACAGCGAAAACATGAGTCCTATGGTACCTGTCACAAAAGGAGTTGAAATTGAGGTGCCCTGATATGTCCCATACTTGAGCTCCCCTGTTCGTAAAAAGTTCCCAAAACTCACCACACCAACACTAGGAGCCAACAGATCCACTGCTTCATTGAGGGTTGCAATACTTACTCCATAAATTTTTATAGCCTTATCAATGTCCTTATCAACAAACCCGGCAGTCCTGCCCACGTAACCTTTGATATTTTCAACATAAGGGCTCCCGTTCTCCTCATAGAGCAGATTGTCTTTTGGATTTTCGTATTTATACATTCCGGTAGAAACCGAAATTACGTGGTCGTACGATGCTGGGTAGTACAGATGCTTCCCTTTGGTTTTTGTCCAATTGGAATTTCCAGAACCAGCAACAATAATGGTTCCATTATCAAACATTTTGTTGATACTGTCTTGTGCCGATTCATAATAATGTGATACCACCCAACTGCAGTTGATTACCCTGATTCCATCATGGGAAAGTTCCATCAGTTGTCTAAACCACCGGAAATCACCATAAGAAGTAGTCCCAATGCTGCAATCATAACACACCCCCGGAAGTCCATAAGCATTATCGCCCTGTGCTGCAGCGATGGCGAACCACTTGTAGGCTTCCTTCTGGTCGGCCTCGATGCCGAGACCGCGCGCGTAGAGGATCGCCAGATTGAACTGACTGTCGCGAAGACCGTGTTCTGCAGCCTGACGGACCCAGCGGGCGGCTTCCTCGAAGTTAGCCTCGCCTTTGGCGCCTTGTGCGTTCAGCACGGCAAGATTGTGCATCGCCTTGCGGTTGCCCTGGTCGGCGGCGCGCATGTACCACATCTCG
>DJVA01000021.1 GCA_002440705.1 Flavobacteriaceae bacterium UBA6268
TAACAGGCCGCTGTCAGTTCGAGTGCCGAGTGTAACGAGGTGTATCGAGAACAGGCTGGCCGTTCAGTCAAAAGACTTCTCGATACAGCCCGCCTCCAGACGGGCCACTCGAAGTGACACTGCATAAAAAGCTGCCTCCCCCTTGGGGGGAGGTGTCCGCAGGACGGCGGGGGGCTACTTCCTTATCTCCCCATACTTCTCGATCAATTCAATCATCTCCCGGGTGCTGTTGTTCAGGGTTTTGCCCACTTTCATCATCTCATCCAGTTCAATCTTATCGCCTCTGGTGCTGATATAGGTATTCAGGTTCATCAGTTCGGCAAACCAATTGGTAATGATGATCATCAATTGGGTAAGGTTCGACCGACTGTTCTGAATCTCCAATGGTGGCTTGAAGAAGAAGGTCGTCACCAAATCGATAAAGCCCACGGCTCCGAAGGCGATGGCCAGTATGGTCTTGTCCTGCGCGGCAAACACAATGGAAGTCACAATAAGCCCAACCCCCAGTACAAATACCGTAATGTACATGATCATGATGTAGTTGTAGGCACGGCTGGCATCCTTCACCACGTTTTGCAGGGAGGTCTTGATGCTCATGATGGTTTGGTAGGTATTTTCGATGTTTTGGGTATTGTATTGAAAGGCCTTTTTGGTAGTTTCCAATTGCACGCGCTCCAGTTCCTGCATCTGCTCGTCCGTACTTTGCTTGTACGCTTCCGCTTTGTCGAATAGTAAACGAATGGTCCCCAAGATGTCGCCCAACTCTTTCCGATCGTCCTCCTCCAGTTGGGGGTCTTTTTCGGCGGCGAGATCGGCATCAGGGTTTTGGTATAATAGTTCTTGGATGTAATCGAAGGCCAGTGCTTTGTTTTTCATCATGCATAAATTAGTGGATACTATACTATCGGGAAGTCACTAAAATGTCATCCCCAACATAAAGGTATGAAAATTAGCCGATTACTGTCCAATCCCTAGAAAGGAAACCTAAAAGGGACCCTAAGGTAGGGCCAGTCCGGGTGAAATCCATTTATGAAGGGTATCAAAGGGCATTTAGGAGTAGGGTTATAGCGTGGTTATAGCATGCTTGTAGGGTACTTATAGGATGCTTATAGCCTGCTGAAAGCCCTTATTTTGGGGGTTTTATGGGAGTAGGGACCCCATTGGGCTCAATGGTAGAATACTAACGAATAAAAACCCAAAAAAGTATGTTCAAGACAACCCCTAGAGGGTATCGGCCTTTTTGCAGGCATCCTTCGTGAGGGGCATGGTGGAATTGTATTGCACACTGTCCAGGTTTTTAAAGGAAATGCCCCGTTCGTCCATGGGGCCAAAACCCTCAATCAAGGTACTGTCCTGAATCTGGAACGCCACTTGTCGTTTGCCGTCGGCCCCCTCCGAACTAAAACGGTATCGCCCAACAAGCTTCCCATCGCGGACCGTACCAGAGAAGATCCCTGTGTTTTTGTCTTTTCCCGAAAGGGCGTACGTTAGGGTGCCCGACACGCGGTCGCCCACCACATCGTTTACCTCTAGGGTAATGGAGTTTCCATCCTTGTGGTATCCATAACAACCAGCCTTCAGGGCGGGCGGAATCATGTGTTTTTCGGCCAAACCACTGGCGTTGGCCACGTTCTTGAAGCGCATCATCACCATGTCGTCCATCATCAGCTCCAGGAAGCCATCGCTGGTAATGCGGTACCCATTTACCTTTTTGATGGTCGTAAGAAACAGCACTTCGCCTTGTCCGCAGTAGGTCATGGTCGTAGGGCCCGGTTCCCCGAAGGAAATCGTGTGGCCTTCAATGACTACGGGCGCCATGTAGCCGTTGCAACTGTTTTGCCCATCAACCAAATGTTTTTCGGCATTGAATTGAAACGCGGGCTTCCTATCGGGATAAAGTGCCCAAAAGGCAATCTTGGGGCCTGTGATGTATTCCAGTTCCCAGGCGTTACCATACAGGGCTTCGTCTACGGGTTCTGAACAGGAGGTGAGTAACAGCAATAATGAGGCAAGCAATACAATGGGTTTCATAAAAGAACTGTTTTTTGGTTTTGTAAAAGTAAACAATCCTTGAATGCCTAAGCGTTAAAGACCTATTAATTGCAACTAAAGGTGCAGCTTAGGGTAACCCTTTTAGGTTCCCATAGCCACCCTTCCGCGATCGGCCCCATAGGCCAATAATCCAAAAAACAAATAGGTGAACACCGCAGAGAGGGTTAACCCCATCAAATCTTCTCCTTGTGGCAGTACGTAAAAATTGAGGTAATTGATAAGCAATAAAAAGAACACCAGTGCATAGGCGGCAAAGGTACCCCATCGTTTCTTGGGCTGGGAGCGTTTCATGTAGTATCCCCAACCGGCCAGCAACAGCAATCCTTCCAAAGCAAAGGTAAGGTGTTTGTGCTGCCATAGCCCCAAGCCCACTTTCGGGGGACCATACCACAGGGGCAAATCGGGGGTGTGTACCAGTAAGTCTACGAACCAATGCGAAAGTACCGCCAGGGCCATAACCACCGCAATGCCTTTCCGTCGGTCTTGTTTTCTGGCTAGTCCAAAATAGTACAACACAAAAGCCAAAAGTGCCCAAACGAGCGAACCTGCCAATCCGTGGGTAAAAGGAAACTCCATTTGGTAATTGTTCACTTGGGTATAGCCCTCAACAAAGTTAAGGTGCTCGATCCCCATCAATGCAAAAGGAAAAAACAGGAGGTCCACAAACTGAACCGCAATAAAAAGCATCCCTAACGAAGCCTTGGGTTCTTTGGCCTTCAAGGCATAGGCAACGGCATAATGACCTACAAACATGACAGTGGTTTCCCCAAAGGTACACATTTTTGGTGTGTCCTCTTGGCCTTAATGCATTAGTTGGGAAGTGTCTCTAAAAACACATAGCGTCCGTTTTCGTAATCCATGCTACAAAAATAGTGGTGCATTCCGTTGCTAACCATCAAATACTGTGCTTGGGTTACCAAGTTGTAACGGGCAATCTGGTCGAAGGTGTCTTGGGTAATGCTTACCGAAGGGGCTTTGCACTCCACCAATAGGTAGATGTTACCGTTGGGAAGAAAAACCACGACGTCGTAGCGTTTAACCGTTCCGTTCAGCAGTAATTTCTTTTCCACATTGATGAGGCTGGGGGAAAGTTTCTGGTCCCGAATCAAGAACTGGATTACGTGCTGCCGAACCCATTCTTCGGGGGTAAGGACCACAAATTTTTTTCGGATTGGATCGAAGATCAACCGTTTGTTTTCGCTATTTTTGAAGCGAAAGATGTACGCAGGAAAGTTCAGTGGCTGCATACCGCAAAGAAACGCTTTCTTCCGCAAGTATCCTAACAACACGAGGCACCCAAAGGAATTCCCATGGCGCTAGACGAAGTAAAACACATCATCGACGACATTGCCAAAAAAAAATTGGCTCCTATCTATTTTTTGATGGGCGAGGAGCCTTATTACATTGATGGCATTAGCGACTACATTGAAAACCATGTGCTCACCGAAGACGAAAAAAGCTTCAACCAAATGGTGCTCTACGGAAGGGACACCTCTATTGATGAAATCATTGGTCACGCCAAGCGTTATCCCATGATGGCCGAATACCAAGTGGTTATTGTAAAAGAAGCCCAAGAGCTTTCACGAACGATCGAGAACTTGTTGCCTTACGTCGAAAATCCTCAACCTTCTACCATTTTAGTGGTTTGCTACAAGTATAAAAAACTGGATGCACGGAAGAAACTAACCAAGGAATTGCGCCAAAAGGCCGTACTTTTTGAGAGCAACAAACTGTATGAAAATCAGGTGCCGGACTGGATTCGTCGGGTGCTTTCGGGAAAGGGGTACCAGATTACGCCCAAATCGGCTCAGATGCTCACGGAATTTTTGGGGAACGACCTGGCCAAGATCAACAACGAGTTGGAAAAATTGCAGCTCATTTTGAAGCCCGGTTCGGAAATCACCCCACAACTCATCGAAGAAAACATTGGTATTAGCAAGGACTACAATAATTTTGAGCTCCAGAGTGCCATTGGCAATAAAGACATCAAGAAGGCTTTTGGCATTGCACAGTATTTTGCCAACAATACAAAAAACCACCCTTTGGTAATGACCACAGCCTTGCTCTACAATTTCTTCTCCAAGTTATTGCTCTATCATTCGCTATCGGATAAGTCCGCGGCACCCAGAACCTTGGGCGTTAGTCCCTATTTTATCAAGGAATACCAACAGGCCTCGCGGCATTACCCGATGAAAAAAGTAAGCACCATCATCTCCAAACTCAGGGAGGTGGACCTTAAGGGAAAGGGCGTTAATGCCCAAAACGTTCCTGAAGGCGATTTGCTTAAGGAACTGTTGGTAGAAATCTTCGACTGATTATTTTTTGTCCACCGAAATTTTTCCGGCACCCATCAGGGCGATGGCCAAAAAACCGATAAAGTACAAAAGGGCTTTTTCCTTTTCTGCCAACGCATCGCCGGAATGGGCTATAAAGGCTGCCACTCCCATGGTAATGGCCGAGGCCAATGCCGCCCAACGGGTTTTAAGTCCGATGAGGATAAGCACCGGCGCCACCACTTCACCAATTAGGACCAAAATGGAGGAAATAAGTGCACCTACGCCGATGGGGTTGCCCACCAAAGCAGTATTACCACCCACGAAGGCCATCAGTTTGCCATAGCCATGGGTAAGAAGTAACAAGGAAAAGCCTACGCGCAACAGGAGTAGGCCAAAGTCTTCGTAACGTTTCATAGAGTTGGGTTTGTGGTGAATGACGCTAAGGTAACTAAATTTTATTCAAGGAATAAAGCAACACAAATTTCACGATAAGTTAAAATTCGCCCCTTTTTTTAGTAAAACAAGCCCCCATTTTTTACAGTTCCTTAATGATTCTCTAAAGTAAAGGGAGCGCAAGACTCTTATTTTTGGGAAGTTGAAAAAAAGTTTAAGCCAAACTTTGCTTGGCAATGGATTGAAGTTAGGAAAGAAGCGGTATCACGAGACACGGCATCCAGGTCTGAAGGGATGTGCCCAGTGGTCGATGAGAAAGACGCTTTATGCCAATCAATTGTCAAGATTTTTTCATTAGTTAGATTTCTGAAGTCCGCTTCCTTTTTGGGAGTGGATTTCTTTTTTAAATCCTATTTTTACACTCCAAACCATCCGTATGGAAAAAGTAAAAGCTTGGATTGCCGCGGCACGCTTAAGGACCCTGCCTTTGTCTGTTTCGGGCATTATTGTGGGAAGCTCCTTGGCCGTTTCCAATTTCTATAGCACTACACTCTTTTGGCTGGCTATTTTTGTAACGGTAGGATTCCAAGTGCTTTCCAACTTCGCCAACGATTATGGGGATGGCGTAAAAGGCACCGATAAAAAACGGGAAGGGGAACAGCGCATGGTCGCTTCGGGAAAAATTACGCCCAAACAGATGAAAGTGGGAATGTTCATTTCCGGATCCCTTACTTTTTTTGTGGCAACAGTGCTCATCTTCCTGGCTTTTGGCAATGGAAACTTTGTCGTTTCGTTCGTGTTTTTCAACCTTACTTTGTTAGCCATTCTAGCTGCAGTAAAATACACCGTTGGGAAAAAAGCATACGGTTATTCAGGATTCGGGGACCTGTTTGTCTTTCTGTTTTTTGGCTTGTTGAGTGTTCTTGGGAGCTACTTTCTTTTCACCAAAAGCATACATTGGCCTGTGCTTTTGCCTGCCATAAGTATTGGTTGCTTTAGTATGGCGGTCCTAAACTTGAACAACATGCGCGATATTGAAAACGATGCACAAGCTGGTAAAAAAACCCTAGTGGTCCGTATGGGCATAAAAAGGGCAAAAGTATATCATGCCGCGTTGCTAGTGTTGGGAATGGCTACAGCCATAGGTTATTCCCTTTTTCAGGGTGGAACCGGTTGGCATTGGTTGTACCTTATGGCGTTCCTTCCCCTAGTGTGGAACCTGAAAACCGTCTTTCAAAATAAGGAACCGCGCAAACTGGACGGCGAATTGAAAAAAGTGGCCTTAAGTACCTTTCTATTTGCTATCTTGTTTGCTCTTTTTCCATAAAACTCCTTGGTTATGAAAATTACCTTTTACGGACAAAATTCCCTGCTTATCGATATTTCTGGAACCCAGCTCATGGTAGATCCTTTTATATCTGGAAACCCCCTTTCCAAAGACCTTGTGGACGTGAACCGCATCAAAGCCGATTTTGTGTTGCTAACGCACGCTCATCAGGACCATACTCTGGATGCCGAGACCATTGCCAAAAACAACAACGCCACCCTGGTGAGTAATTATGAGATAGCCATGTATTATGAAAAAAAGGGCATTACAGTACATCCCATGAACCACGGGGGTTCCTGGCAATTTGATTTTGGAAAGGTAAAATACGTCAATGCCATCCATACGTCTTCCTTTGCTGATGGAACTTATGGTGGGCAACCTGGTGGATTTGTTATTGAAGGGGAGCATAAAAATATCTACATCGCTGGCGATACGGCCTTGACCCAGGATATGAAACTGATCCCTATGCAGACCAAACTGGATTTGGCCATATTGCCTATTGGCGACAACTTTACCATGGGCGTGGACGATGCCATTCGTGCCAGCGATTTTGTGGAATGTGATAAAGTGTTGGGGGTTCACTACGATACGTTTGGATACATCAAAATTGACCATGAAGAAGCAAAACGCAAATTTTACAACGCCGGAAAGGACTTGATGCTTCTTGAAATAGGAGGGTCCTTGGAACTTTGATGAAAGCAAGTTACCAGCAATACGGATTGCAATTCAAAAGACCCAGTGGGACTTCCCGCGGCATTTTGACCACCAAGGAAACGTGGTTCATCCTATTGGACAACGGTTCGCGATGGGGGTTAGGCGAATGTGGATTATTGCGTGGTCTCAGTGTGGACGACCTCCCTCATTACGAAGCAAAGCTGTCTTGGGTCTGCGAAAATATCGGTCTGGGATTGCCGGAACTTTACGCACAGCTAATGGAATTTCCTTCCATTCAAATGGGTTTGGAAATGGCTTTTCGATCGCTTGAGGCTGATAATCCATTTCATTTATTTCCATCGGCATTTACGTTGGGTACCCAACCAATTTCCATCAATGGACTTATATGGATGGGAGCGGTTTTCTTTATGAAAGAACAAATCCGGGAAAAGCTGGATGCCGGTTTTCGATGCCTTAAAATGAAGATTGGGGCATTGGATTTCGACACGGAGTATGCACTTCTGCAAACGATTAGAAAAGAATATTCATCTAAAGACCTGGAACTACGTGTCGATGCCAATGGAGCTTTTAGCCCTTCCGAAGCCATGGAAAAACTAAAGCGACTCTCCGAGCTCGAATTGCATTCCATAGAGCAACCCATCAAAGCGGGTCAGTGGGACACGATGGCCTCCCTTTGTGAACGGACCCCATTGCCCATTGCTTTGGACGAGGAATTGATTGGGGTTTTTGATGGAAGAACCAAAGCACGATTGTTGCAGCACATACAGCCGCAGTACCTCATCTTGAAACCGAGTTTTGTGGGTGGGTTCCAAGGAAGTGATGAATGGATCCAATTGGCTGAAAAACAAGGCACTGGTTGGTGGGTAACTTCTGCTTTGGAAAGTAATGTAGGATTAAACGCTATTTCACAATACACCTTTACAAAAAGTAGTAAATTGCCACAAGGTTTAGGCACCGGTAGTTTGTTTGCCAACAACGTGCCTTCTCCCTTGGAAGTTCGGGGGCAACATTTATGGTACAACCCTGATTTGCAGTGGGATGTAACTAATTTATTTTGATAATTCATGTTTATAGCACAAGCATATAACTATTTGCACGAAGCTTGGAGGTATTTGGTAGGGTTTCTTGTCATTTTTTTTATTTGGCAAATGGGGTATTTGCCTCTCACTCTTGCGGCGGTCATTAAACTTGCCTCGGAGGGGAAAGACTTGATGGCTTTGGGCGACGATCCCAATAAAGTGATGGCCTTATTCGATTCGAATACAGCCTTATTCTTGATGTTGCTCTCCTTTGTAATAGGATTGTTTGGCATCTACCTTTGGGCAAAACTCGTACACAAGCAGCCTATGAAAAGCTTAACCACTTCCCGAAAGAAAATTGATTGGGGTCGTTTTGCTTTTGCATTTGGACTGATTGCTGTTGTGACCATTGCATTTACGGGGCTTGACTATTACTTGAACCCCGAAGGCTATGTTTGGCAATTCAACCCTGTAAACTTTGCCGTACTGGCCCTCATATCAATTCTTATGATTCCCCTTCAAACCAGTTTTGAGGAGTACCTTTTCCGGGGTTATTTGATGCAGGGTTTTGGGGTAATGACCAAAACCCGATGGTTCCCTTTGCTGGTTACTTCCTTGGTGTTTGGCGGGTTGCATTATTTCAATCCTGAAGTAGACCAATTGGGAAGCATCATCATGGTTTTTTACATTGGGACGGGCTTATTTTTGGGAATTATTACGCTGATGGATGAAGGCATGGAATTGGCCTTGGGCTTTCATGCAGGAAATAATTTGGTGGCTGCCCTCTTGGTTACGGCCGATTGGACCGCTTTTCAAACAGATTCCCTGTTAAAAGATGTGTCAGATCCTTCTGCGGGTGTCGATGTGCTTATCCCCGTGTTGCTAATATACCCCATTTTTATCTGGATCATGGCAAAACGCTACCGGTGGTCCAATTGGAAGCAAAAGCTCTTTGGTAAGGTAGAACCCCCGCTTCCCCCAACCGATGACGCAAAACCCCATTCGTTGCTCGAATTTTAATGGAAACTACATTGAAACCAACCTCACCCTACATTCATCCCAAATTTCAATTGAATGGGCTCGCTTTTGGGTCGGCGGAGGAAATACTCAACTTCGCTGAAGGCCTCATTGAAGAAGGCGACGATTTTGAAGTCAGTATGGCCCAATTCCTTGAGGAGTGGCTTAATTTTAAGGAATACGTGGTGGTCCATACGTCAGGATCGACTGGAAAACCAAAAAAAATTCAGTTACTCAAATCGCAAATGATTGAAAGCGCCCGCGCCACGGGAGCCTACTTCAAAGTTGGGGAAGGAACCAAGGCACTGCTCTGCCTTTCTTCGGAATACATTGCTGGCAAAATGATGCTAGTACGCGCTATGGAACTGGGATGGGACCTACACGTGGTAGCTCCCGAAAAAGACGCGTTGGTGCAATATGACAACCCCTACGATTTTGTGGCTTTGGTTCCGTATCAATTGCACTATTCCATCGAAGCGCTCGACAAAGTAAAGAAATTGATTGTTGGGGGAGGGGTGCTTTCTGAAGACCTTGAAGCGCAGCTTCAGGATTTGTCGGTAGAAGCCTTTGCTACTTATGGAATGACTGAAACTATTAGTCATGTGGCTGTACGGCGTATCAATGGTTTTGCACGATCGGAGGTGTACCATGCTTTGCCCGATGTCAAATTTTCAATGGACGAACGCGGATGCCTCGTCATTCATGCCCCAAAATTGTGCGAATCGGACTTGGGAACCAACGATTTGGTGGAGCTTATTTCCCCAATTTCGTTTAAATGGCTGGGCCGATACGATTTTGTCATCAACAGTGGGGGCATCAAATTACATCCCGAAAGCATCGAAAAAAAACTTTCCCCATACCTAAAAAACGCATTCATTATTACTTCAGAACCTGACGAAACTTTAGGAGAACGTGTAATATTGGTGATGGAAGAATCCAATGAGAAAGTAGATTACAAGGAAGCATTTGCCCACTTGGAGCTCTACGAACGCCCCAAAAAAGTTTATACCCTTTCCCAATTCCCTTATACGGAGACTGGAAAAATAAAACGAGCACAAATTTGCGAAGTCATCCGAAAGTTTCGAAAGTAGCCCAATTCACTCATTCATAAAGGGCTTTGCCTAAAGCCTCCTTTTATAAATTTTCTAGCGGTGGTAGTTTTAAGCATATACTAAAACCACACCACTATGAGAACACTTTTATTTTTTTTGTTAGCAAGCATTTCCATTGCTGCACAAGAGCAAACCGTTCATGGGATCATCACCGATGAAGCAAACCTTCCAATTCTAGGCGTAAATATTATGGTAAAAGGAACCACTATTGGAACGCAAACCGATGTTTATGGGCATTACGAAATCAAGACGAATTTGGGAAGCGTATTGGTTTTCGATTACATAGGGTACAAATCCCAAGAGTATAAAGTTACGGAGACAACCCAAGAGATTTCATTTAGCATGCAACTAGATACTACGGTACTTAATGAAGTAGTAGTTACAGGCTATGCTATAAGAAAGGAAAAGAGAGCTTTAGGTTATGCAGTAAGTACTATCAATGCTGAACAGGTAAATAGGAAAAGCAACAAAAGAGCAAAAACCGATTTACCAAGCCTAATACAGGGAAAAGCGGCGGGCATAAACATTACCCCAGCAAACGGGATATCGGGAAGTACAAATTCGGTTGTTATTAGAGGAGCAACCTCTATTCAAAATTACCAAAACCCGCTTTATGTAATTGATGGTATTCCTTTTAGCGGTCCCCTAACAGGAATTGATAAGGCCGAAAAGAATAGGCTTTGGTTAGGGAATACACTCAACATGAACCCCAATGATATTGAAAAGGTTGAAATTTTAAAAGGATTGGAGGCCACTAATTTGTATGGATCAGAGGGAAACAATGGAGTTATCATTATTACTACCAAACAGGGTACTTCCAATCCTGTTTCGGAAAATGAAAGCTATAAACGCATTCCCGAAAATGCTTTTAAAAATGTGGCTTTGGATCCTTTATCCACGTTTTCGATCGATGTGGATAAAGCAGGATACAGTAACATTCGCCGAATGATCAACAACGGACAGGAAATTCCAGAAGATGCCGTTAAGATCGAGGAAATGATCAATTACTTTTCGTACGACTACCCTCAGCCCCAAAATGGAGAGCCTTTTTCCATCCTTACTGAGGTCGCACAATCCCCATGGAATAATGACGCCAAACTGGTGCGGATAGGGCTAAAGGGAAAGGATATTCAAGCTGAAAATGTACCCGCATCAAACTTGGTTTTTTTATTGGATGTTTCAGGTTCCATGGATCAAGAAAATAAACTCCCCCTATTAAAATCGGCTTTAGGTGTTTTGGTTAAACAACTAAGAGAGCAAGATAAAGTTTCCATTGTGGTATATGCAGGAGCCGCCGGACTGGTATTGCCTTCAACCAGTGGTATTGAAAAAGAAAAAATAATGCAAGCTGTCAACAATCTTAATGCAGGAGGTTCTACAGCTGGTGGGAAAGGAATTCAATTGGCTTACAAAGTGGCACAGGAAAACTTTATAAAAGGGGGAAATAATAGGATAATACTTGCTACCGATGGTGATTTTAATGTGGGAGCTTCCAGTGATCGCGCCATGGAGGATTTAATTGAAGAAAAAAGAAAGTCGGGTGTTTTTTTAACGGTCCTAGGATTTGGAATGGGAAATTATAAAGATTCTAAAATGGAGACCCTGGCCGATAAAGGAAATGGGAACCATGCATATATCGATTCCATGCAGGAAGCAAATAAGTTATTAGGCTCAGAGTTTTTTGGAACCATGTATACTATTGCAAAGGATGTAAAAATTCAAGTGGAATTTAATCCCAATCTTGTACAAGCATATCGATTGATCGGGTATGAAAACAGATTGCTTGCCAATGAAGATTTTAACGATGATACCAAAGATGCTGGAGAAATAGGAAGTGGACATACAGTTACCGTATTGTATGAAATTATTCCTGTGGGAGTAAAGAGTATTTATGTGCGAAGTGTTGATGACCTAAAATACACCAAAGCATCTTCCACTGCCAATAAAGAGGAGTTGCTTACTGTGAAATTTAGATATAAAGATCCTGATGGTGCTACCAGTAAGTTGATTGTAAAAACCCTCAAGAATGCCAACAATAGTTTTGAAAATGCTTCTCAGGATTTTAAGTTTTCAGCGGCTGTAGCACTCTTTGGTTTGCAACTTCGCAAATCGGTTTTTATCAATACCATTAAAAGAAGTGACGTCATCGACTTGGCCATGGCCGGAAAGGGGAAAGATGAAGAAGGATACCGGGCAGAGTTTATACGATTGGTTAAAGTAACCAGATGAAAAAAGGCACCTAGGTGCCTTTTTCAATTTTCAAACCAGGGCAACCCCACTATTTATCGTAATTCATGAATTCCATTCATAACTCATGGTTTAAATTCATTTAAAAGTTTATTTTTGAAAAAAACACGCCATGAAAAAAGTGCTATTTCCCATCATATTCCTTTTTTACGTTGGTTCCTTTGCCCAAGAATGGAGCCTGCTTGAAAATTCACCATCAGCCGGTCGCTTCGACGATATTTTCTTTCTGGATGAAAACCTGGGATGGGCA
>DJVA01000014.1 GCA_002440705.1 Flavobacteriaceae bacterium UBA6268
CCGACTGGTTTTGACAGCGGGTTTCATTGTATGGTAAGCATGTCGAGCGCTGGGATACAGCTCGTAAATCTCATATTTCAACTTTTTTAAACGGCGAGAATAACTACGCCCTAGCTGCATAATCCGAATTATAGTAGGATAGTGCCTCGGCCCGCAAGGCGGGCAAGCAGGAAGTCACTCGAAAGCCTTGGTTTGCGGCATTCGATTTAGTGGCTTCGTAAAAGTAAACCTAGGGACCCTAGGGCTTTGATGGGGTCTTGAAACTTAAGCGGAGCTAAGCTGTGCGCAGGTTGTTTTTCACCAGCAATCGGACGAAAACCCTAAGAAAAACTAAGCATGTAGAAAGCGGTGCAACGGCACGTTTGGACGAGGGTTCGAATCCCTCCGGCTCCACGACACTCAAGAAACCATGTCTTTAGGCATGGTTTTTTAATTTTACAAAAAAGCGAAACTTGTTTGGAGCTTTGGAGTGAAATGGAAAATCAAGCTGCGAAGTAGCTAGGTTTCTTATTTGCAACATTGGAATGGAGTGAAATTCAATCCCTCCGGCTCCACGACACTCAAGAAACCATGTCTTTAGGCATGGTTTTTTTATTGGGAGGTGCTATCAAGAAGGCTGTTGAACTTATTTATAATTATGTTATGGAGTACCTGGGTCCATGGGAAGTGCCTCCTTTTGCCAACTGGTTAAACCACCCTGAAGGTCATACACTTGTACAAAACCCATTTTCTTCAAAATTTTTGCGGCCTCTGCGCTTTCCCCACCTCCTTTGCAATAAACATAAACAGGTTTTGATTTATCCAAAAGGGCTGCTTTTTCCTTGAAATCGGGATTGGAAACACAGATGTTTTGCGCACTTTTTAGATGGCTCACTTGGTAGGCTTCGGGAACACGCACGTCCAAGAGTTGAAGGGAATCACTTCCATAAATGGCGTCATACACTTGCTGGGCAGAAATCATTTCGATTTTTCCTTCATGCTTGCAGGAAACGAAGGATAGGGCCATGAGACCAATTGCAAGTGCCTGTCTTATATATCCCAGTTTCAAACTATTTCGCCCTTCCATTCCAGCATCCCTCCCAAGAGATTATAGGTATTAGGGAACCCAAGAGAGTTCATAATCATACAAGCTTGGGCGCTTCGGCCCCCAGAACGGCAATAGATGTAATAAGTTTTGGATGCGTCCAATTTCTTGACTTTTTCCATAAAGGAGGCTGCATTTTGAATATCGATCTGAATGGCGTCGGGAATCATCCCTTGTGCTACTTCCATATCGGTACGAACATCAACGATCACTGCATGCTCATCTTGATTCAATTGTGCTACCCATTGCGCTTGTGTAAGGTCTGCCATATATTTTTTTTTAAAAATAACGAAAACTACCCAATGGACGTCAAAAAACCCGAAACGTTACTAACATTTCGGGTAGAGGAGAAATTAATTCAAATTTTAACTTTTGATGCCGCAGCCAATGGCTTTGGTCTCCTTAACAGTGACCTCTTTTCCTTCCAATAATTCGTATAGGGCGTTGGCCAAAAAACGATCCTTCACCCCATCGGCATCTCGAACATTGTCGTCGATGGCCCCTATGTACTTAACGATGTTTTTACCCTGCTCTTTATGGAGTAGGTAGACATGGGGCGTTTTTTTGGCTCCAAATGTAGCATATACAGAATGGGTGTCATCATAAAGGTACGGAAAGGTAAACCCCTTTTCGGAGGCCTTTTGCTTCATTTTTTCGAAGGAATCTGCTGGTTGTGCCTCGGGATTGTTGGGGTTAATGGCAATTACTGGAAATCCCTTCGGCTTGAACTCAGCATCTAGGGCGATGATACGGTCCTCGCTAGCCATGGCATAAGGGCAAGTATTGCAGGAAAAAATCACAATAAATCCTTTAGCATCTGGAAAATCGGAAAGGGAAACGAATGTATCATTCACATTTTTAAGTTTAAAATCGGAAACGGCATCCCCAATCAAATAACCCGCGGATTCGTTTGCTTCGTTACACTTGAAACTGTTAAAGCCTAAAAAGGCAATCAAGACTATTGTGGTTACTAGAAAACTCTTTTTCATGGCATTATCGTTTTAACAGGTTTTGTACTTCTTTTTCCAATGATTCGTAAGTGAAAGATTGTTCATAAAATTGCCTAGTCCCATTTTTAAGAAGAATGGTTGCGGGAATGGCACCACTCCAGCTTTCACTCACCTTTGGAATCCAGGTATTGGCATCGGGGTCGTCCAAAAGGACTACTTCTCCTTTCAAATCATGCTTTTCAACAAAAGGAATGACCCCAGTTTCCAGTTTGTCAGGGAAATCCAAACTCACCAAAACCAAGTGGACACCTTGATTTTGGTATTGTGAATACAGTTTTTCAAATGCGGGCAATTCCTTTACACAGGGCTGACACCAAGTGGCCCAAAAGTTAATGATGTAGGTCTCGGAGGAATTTATTTTAAGGTACTTGGATTCGAGTTTGTCAAAATCATAAATGGGAATCCTTTCTGAAAATCCTGTAGGCGGCGCATGATCACCACTGCCCATTTCCGTTGTGGATCCCGAGTCCTTGCAGCCTCCCATCAATAGGGCAGTTATTATGATAATTGCTATTCTTGACATGTCTTAAAAGTATGAATTCTAAAGCGCTTTCTGAAGTCATTTAACGTATGATTAATACAAACGGAATAGCTGCAAATCAAAAAAACCTGTTAAAGTATTTCGTTTGTTGAAATTAATTTATACATTTGTATCTACAATTATTGTAATGACAAATATGAATATCGAGGAAACCATTAAGAACACCGCTCCGCTAAGCCTAAGTGCTAAGACCGTGATCAACATCATGTACACTTCGCGTTTTGTAGAGGAACTGGCCTCCTCTTTATTTAAAAGCAATGATCTAACGCCACAGCAGTACAATGTGCTGCGTATCCTTCGCGGTCAAAAAGGAAAGCCCGCCAACTTGGCTACTATTCAGGAACGAATGATCGACAAGAGCAGCAATACCACGCGCCTCATCGATAAATTAATTGACAAGGGATGTGTAAAGCGTCAAATCTGTGCAAAAAACCGTAGAAAGATTGAAGTTTTCATTACTTCAGAAGGGTTGGACTTACTACAGGGGTTGGATCCTTCCATTGAAAAACTCAACCAAGCTATTGTGGAGCACCTCTCCACCCATGAAAAAGAAAATTTAAACGTCCTGTTGGACAAATTGAGAAACAAAGATTAATTTAAATGTACCACTATGAAAAAGACAATCAAAAATGCCCTAATCCTAACAGTAGCAACTGCTGCCAGTTCATTCACCAATCCAGTAACGGAGCGCATGGAGGTGAAGGAAAGTACCATTAGCTGGGTAGGGAAAAAAGTAACTGGCAAACACACCGGAACCATTAACCTGAAAGAAGGGTATTTGGAAATGGAAGGCGAAAACATTGTTGGAGGCGCCTTTGTGATGGACATGACCTCCATCCAAGTAACCGACCTATCGGGCGAATGGAAGGACAAATTGGAGGGTCACCTCAATTCCGATGATTTCTTCGGAACTGCCAACCATCCCACCGCGACGTTAGTCATTGAAAGTGCTACCAAAAGTGAAAGTACGTTCAGCGTAAATGGAAAAATTACCATCAAAGGAGTAACCGAACCCATCACCTTCGACCTGAAAATGGAAGGAAGCACTGGTACGACTGCATTAAAAATCGATCGTACTAAATTTGGAATCCGTTATGGGTCCGGCAGTTTCTTCGACAATCTTGGAGATAAAACCATCTACGATGATTTTGATTTGGACGTAACCCTAAAATTTTAACCCTATCGCTTGGTTTTTTCAAATACCTTAGTATATTTGAAACAATGAAACGAAATAACAACAATACTTGGTGGTGGAATAAATTACGAGTAACCGTCGTGAGTTAGACCCCTGTATTGTCACCATACAAAAGCCTGTCTTTCACGACAGGCTTTTTTGTTTTAAAGACCATGAAACCATTTGTATTAAAAACCGAATTCAAAAAGCTGTTGGCAGATACACTAACCCCTGTGTCGGTCTATCTGCGCCTGCGGGATAAATTCCCGAACAGCCTGCTGTTGGAAAGTAGCGACTACCATACCAACGACAACAGCTATAGTTACATTTGCTGCAATCCCATTGCTAGTATAGAAGTTTGCAATGAAACCCTATCACAACGTTTCCCAGATGGTTCCTACAAAGAGATTCCCATCACCCCAGAAACCGATGTCCCAGCAATTATTCAGTCATTCGCCGCTTCCTTTAAATCGGAAAAATCCACTTCTTTTAAATTCGTCACCAACGGATTGTTTGGATACATGAGTTATGACATGGTTCGTTATTTCGAAGCCATTTCCATCACAAAAAAAGAAGGCCATCTCCAAATTCCGGATGCCCATTATGCGGTATATCAAAACGTCATTGCCATCAATCATTTCAACAATGAGGCCTACCTCTTTTCACATGCTTATGAAAACGAAAATAATTTAAACGAACTTGAACAGTTACTAAAAGCCAAGAACTTTGCGGAATATCCTTTTCAAAAAAATGGCCCCGTGCAATCCAACCTGGAAGACCATGCGTTTAAATCTTTGGTAAAAAAATGCAAGGAACACTGTGGGCGAGGCGATGTATTCCAAATTGTACCCAGCAAACGGTTTTCCCAAAATTTCACAGGCGATGAATTTAACGTATACAGGGCCTTGCGAAGCATCAACCCCTCCCCTTACCTCTTTTATTTTGATTACGGAAACTTCAAGATATTTGGAAGCTCTCCCGAAGCGCAGTTGGTGGTTAAAAATGGAAAGGCAGAGATCCATCCCATAGCAGGGACCTTCAAGCGTACCGGCAATGATGAAAGGGATGCCGAATTGGCAAAACAATTGGCCGAAGACACCAAGGAAAACAGGGAGCATGTAATGTTGGTCGATCTGGCACGAAACGATTTAAGCAGGCACGGTCGTCACGTTTCAGTAGAAACTTTTAAGGAAGTACAGTACTTTTCGCATGTCATTCACTTAGTGAGCAAAGTAACGGCCAACATCCTCCGCGACACCCAGACCTTTCAGGTGGTTGCCGATACTTTCCCGGCCGGGACCTTAAGTGGAGCTCCAAAACACAAGGCCATGGAACTCCTGGAAAAATATGAAAACATAAATCGGGACTTTTACGGAGGTGCCATTGGGTTTATGGATTTTCAAGGAAATTTCAATCATGCCATCATCATTCGTTCGTTTGTGAGCAAAAACCATTGCCTCCATTACCAGGCGGGCGCAGGAATTGTTTCCGACAGTAACGAAGAAAAAGAATTACAGGAAGTCTATCATAAACTAGGGGCACTGACCAAAGCATTGGACCTCGCCGAAACATTTTAAACATGAAAATCCTAGTCATCGATAATTACGACAGTTTTGTTTACAACCTCGTTCATTATCTGGAAGAGTTTGGTTGTGAGGTCACCGTGGTTCGGAACGACCAATTTGCCTTGGAAGCTGTAGCGGCCTTCGACAAAATCCTGTTATCCCCTGGGCCTGGAATTCCGGACGAGGCTGGGCTTTTAAAACCCCTCATTCGGCAATATGCTGGCAAGAAGCCCATTCTGGGTGTTTGCTTGGGACAACAGGCAATTGGTGAAGTTTTTGGTGGAACACTCATCAACCTAGAACAGGTATTTCATGGAGTTGCTACTAAAGCCAAGATTTTGGTAGCCGACGAGCCATTGTTCAGGGGTTTAGGTAAAGAGATTGAAGTGGGGCGTTACCATTCGTGGGTGGTAGGAAGAGATCCCTTTCCCGAAAGCCTGGAAATTACCTCAGTGGACGAAAGGGGACAAATTATGTCGCTACGGCATCGAACATTCGACCTGCGGGGAGTGCAATTCCATCCGGAAAGTGTATTGACCCCAAAAGGAAAACGCATCATCAAAAACTGGATCGAAAGCTAAAATGAAGGAAATTCTCAACCGATTGATCAATCACGAGCAACTCACCAAAGAGGAGGCCAAGAATGTTTTGGTGAAAATATCCAGAGGCCATTTCAATCCCAGTGAGATTGCGGCCTTCATGACCGTTTTCATGATGCGAAGCGTCTCCTTAGAGGAATTGGAGGGCTTTAGGGATGCCTTGTTGGAATTGTGTGTAAGGGTCCCTTTTGAAGAGTACAATACCATCGATCTTTGTGGAACCGGCGGCGATGCCAAAAACACGTTCAATATTTCTACATTGGCTTCCTTTGTCACTGCCGGTGCGGGCGTATTGGTTTCCAAACATGGCAATTATGGGGTATCCTCCACAAGTGGTAGCAGCAACGTGATGGAAGCTTTGGGCATCAAATTCAGTAAGGATGTCGATTTTTTAAAACGCTGTTTGGACGAGGCTGGGATTTGCGTCATGCACGCTCCGCTTTTTCATCCTGCCATGAAGCATGTGGCTCCTATCAGAAAGGAATTAGGGGTCAAGACCTTTTTCAACATGTTGGGTCCTATGGTAAATCCCGCATTTCCTAAAAATCAATTGGTTGGGGTATTCAGTCTGGAACTAGCACGAATGTACGGATACCTCTATCAAAAAGGAACCAAAAACTTTGCTGTCGTACATGCATTGGACGGGTATGATGAAATTTCCCTAACGGGGCCCTCAAAAATAATTTCCCGCAACGCGGAACGTATGTTACAACCATTCGATCTGGGCATTCGACAAATTTTACCTGAAGCCATTTATGGGGGCAACACCGTGGAAACTGCGGCTGAAATTTTTATGAATATCTTGAAAGGAAATGGTACCGTAGCACAAAATAACGTAGTTTGTGTTAATGCAGGGCTAGCTGTAGCAACAGCTCAAAACTGCAGTCTGGAAGAAGGTTTCACTAAGGCGGAAACATCATTGAACGAAGGAAGTGCTTTAAAAACATTCCAAAAACTCCAAAAACTAAGTAGGGTATGACCATACTAGATCAAATAAACCAATACAAGAAAAAAGAAGTGGAGGCAAAAAAAAATACCCTCCCTATCAAGGTTTTGGAACAAAGCAACCATTTTGGAAGAAAACCACTTTCACTGGTAGCCTCGCTTCAAAAAAAAGAGATCGGCATCATTGCAGAACACAAACGGAAATCACCCAGCAAGTCGGTTATTAATGACAAAGTAGCACTTCCAGAAGTAGTGAAAGTGTATCAAAATGCTGGTGCTTCGGGTATATCAATACTTACAGACACGTTTTATTTTGGAGGTTCACTAGCAGATTTAGCTCTTGCGAGGGCTATGGTTCCTTTGCCTATTCTTAGGAAGGATTTTATCATAGACCCCTACCAAATTATTGAAGCCAAAGCTTTTGGTGCCGATGTAATTTTGTTGATTGCCGCAAGTTTATCCCAAACAGAAATAAAGGAGTTTTCAGCATTGGCCCAGTCCATCGGTTTGGAAGTACTGGTAGAAATTCATGCCGAACTCGAACTGAAAAAGGCAATACACCCTACTGTAAACCTCATAGGGGTTAACAATAGAAATCTGAAGACTTTTGAAGTTTCCATTGAAAAAAGTATTCAACTTTCCGAAAAAATTCCCGCTGAATTTGTAAAAATCTCCGAAAGTGGTATTGGAACTATTGAATCTATTACAACCCTACAAAAGTACGGTTTCAAAGGATTTTTGATGGGAGAACATTTTATGAAAAGCATGCAACCGGGAGCAATGGCCCAACAGTTTATTCAGCAATTAACATGAAGCCGAAAATCAAAATATGTGGGATGAAACACAATGTAGCAGAAATTGTTGCGCTGCAACCCGATTATTTGGGTTTCATCTTTCATAAAAAAAGTCCGAGGCATTTTGAAGGCGCCCTTCCTGTTGTAGCAAAACCTATAAAAAAAGTGGGGGTTTTTGTGGATGCTTCACCGGAATTTGTAGCATCCAAAGTCATCATTTATGGATTGGATGTAATTCAACTTCATGGCGGGGAATCTCCAGAATATATGGAAAATCTACGTGCCCGTTTGGGGCAAACTAAAGAGATTTGGAAGGTTTTTTCTGTTGGAAATGATTTTGACTTTCACAAACTAAAGCCCTATGAGCAACTTGCCAATAAATTTCTTTTCGATACCCTGGGTAAAGAGCGTGGAGGAAATGGTGTTCCATTCAATTGGGACCTACTAGTCTCCTATCCTTACAAAAAGCCATTTATTTTGAGTGGAGGTATTAGCCTAAAGGTCATCCCAAAACTGAAACAATGGATTCAAAGTTCAGGCTTGCCCATCCATGCCATTGATGTAAACAGTCAATTCGAAATTGAACCCGGATTAAAAAATACACAGACCTTAAAACAATTAATCGATGAGTTATCTAGTTGATGAAAATGGATATTATGGAACCTTTGGAGGTGCTTTTATTCCCGAAATGTTGTACCCCAATGTAGAAGAGCTCCGCCAGCAATACCTCAAAATTATTGGGGAAAAAGCGTTTCAGGAAACATTTCATAAGCTTTTAAGGGACTACGTGGGGCGTCCCACCCCCCTTTATTTCGCCGAGCGCCTTTCCGAAAAATACCAAACCAAGATTTATTTGAAACGAGAAGACCTTTGTCATACCGGCGCCCATAAAATCAACAATACCATAGGACAAATACTATTGGCCCAACGCTTGGGAAAAACACGCATCATTGCGGAAACGGGAGCAGGACAACACGGGGTGGCTACTGCAACGGTCTGTGCGCTCATGGGGATGGAATGCATCGTGTATATGGGCGAAATCGATATTCATAGGCAAGCGCCCAACGTAGCACGAATGAAAATGCTAGGGGCGCAAGTTGTACCGGCTACTTCTGGCAGTAAAACACTTAAGGATGCCACCAACGAAGCCATCAGGGATTGGATTAACAACCCGGTAAACACTCATTACATCATCGGCAGTGTGGTGGGACCGCATCCTTACCCCGATATGGTAGCACGTTTTCAAAGCGTGATTTCGGAAGAAGTACAAACCCAATTACTGGAAAAAGAAGGTAGGAAGCAGCCCGATTATGTGGTGGCTTGCGTGGGTGGGGGCAGTAATGCAGCGGGATTGTTTTACCATTTTTTGGAAAATCCAGAGGTAGGCATTATTGCGGTTGAAGCAGCAGGCAAAGGAATCGATAGTGGGGAAAGCGCCGCTACTTCGGTTTTGGGAAAAGAAGGAATCATCCATGGCAGCAAAACCTTATTGATGCAAACTCAAGATGGGCAGATTACCGAACCGTATTCCATTTCGGCCGGATTGGACTATCCGGGTGTAGGCCCCATGCATGCCAATTTATATGCAAGTGGAAGGGCCAAGTTCCTATCTATTACCGACGATGAGGCCATGCATGCAGGCTTGGAATTATGCCAACTGGAAGGCATCATCCCAGCCATAGAAAGCAGCCATGCTTTGGCCATCTTCAAAGAGCATCAGTTCAGTTCCTCAGCTATTGTCGTTTTAAATTTAAGTGGACGTGGAGATAAAGACCTAAACACATACATCAATTATTTCAATTTATAAATTAGTAGGGCGTTGCCCCAAAAATGGGGCCGGGCTTTCGGCCATACTTGGTATCTGCCTCAATCCCTAACGCAACGTTAGCATCATGAACAGACTTCAGCAAAAACTTCAGGAAAATAAAAAATTACTTTCCATTTATTTCACAGCTGGATATCCCCAATTGGAAGATACAGTACCCATCATACAATCTTTAGAAGAAAGTGGCGTCGATTTTATTGAAATTGGATTGCCCTTCAGCGATCCATTGGCCGATGGTCCTACCATTCAGAAGAGTTCCACCAAAGCGCTTAAAAATGGGATGACCACTTCCCTATTGTTCCAACAATTGGAAGGTATCCGGGATCATGTAAATATTCCACTTGTCCTAATGGGTTATTTTAACCCAATCTTACAATTTGGTGTAGCTTCCTTTTGCAAGCAGTGCAAAGCAGTAGGCATTGATGGGCTAATCCTTCCTGACCTACCTTTACAGGAATATCGAAAAAACTACCAATCCCTTTTTGAGAAATACAGCCTCCCCATCATTTTTTTGATTACCCCCCAAACAACCGAAGGCCGTATTCGTGAAATCGACCAATCCAGCACCTCATTTATTTATATGGTGAGCAGTGCCAGTACTACTGGTTCGCAAGGAGCATTTGGCGGGATACAGCAAAATTATTTTAAACGTATTGCGGATATGAATCTCAAACACCCTCAAATTGTGGGTTTTGGAATCCACGACAAAAAAACCTTCACTGCAGCAACAACATTCGCTAAAGGAGCCATTGTGGGCAGTGCATTTATTAATATGCTTGAAAAGGATGGTATGGGAGGCATTTCCACGTTCATAAAAAACATTCGGTTTTGAATCCAACAATAGATTTCATAATTTACACAGGTCATTAAGTATAACCTAAATTATAATCTATGGGAAAAGGAGACAAAAAATCACGCCGCGGTAAAATTGTAAGAGGCACTTATGGTAACCTACGACTTCGAAAAAAGAAAAAGGTAGAAAACATCAAATCACCGAAAAAGAAAAAATAAATTTAACGGTGCCCTGAATAAAAAAAAGAACCCCTTCCTGTTTGGAAGGGGTTTTCTTTTTTGGGAAATCAAGGATTATTATTCCTTAATAAGCCTTTTTACAGTTTGAGCACCTTCTCCCTGAATCTGTACAAGGTACACTCCAGTAGAAAGTTTAGATACATCCACTGGCTGAACAGTGGTCATGTGACTCAGGTCGATATTCTGAACCAATCTACCATGAATATCATAGATAGCAGCCTTTTCTAGTTGGATGCTCGTCCTGTTATCAATGTTCATCACATTGGTTGCAGGGTTCGGATAAATGGCAACACCGCTGTCAAGATTGGTGTCTCCAACACCAAGTGTGCTCTCGATCGTTAACTCGAAAGTACAACAGGCTTCGTTACCATACTCATCCTCTGCACAGAGACTGATGGTGTAAGTACCGTCAGGTAACAAGGTACCAGCCACTGGATCCTGAGATATAATGGTAACAGGATCAGTACAGTTATCCGTAGCAGTGACTCCTGCAGTTGTCCAATAATCAGGAAGTTCATAGAACAGGTTCAATGGTCCTGGATCTACGGTCATGTCGGCAGGACAGTTTTCGATAACTGGTGGCAATAGATCCACGACAGTCAAGGTAGCGGTACAAGAAGCCAAGTTTCCATCAGCATCACTCGCAAATACAGTTACTGTAATAGGAGTACCTATATCATCACAGGTAACGTCGGTAACATCGACTGCGGTGATGGTGATACCACAAGCATCAAACGAGTTGGCTTCATCGATAAAGTACTCTGGAAGTACAACTGCCTCACCGTTTTCATCAAGTTCTACAGTAGCATCCATACACACAAGGATTGGATCAGTCACATCGATTACCTCAACGGTAGCGGTACACGTTGCTGTGTTTCCAGAATCGTCGGTAACGGTAATTTCAAACTCGTTCAATCCAAGATTAGAACAATCTAAGTCGATAGTTGTACTAATTGGTTCCCCAATGATGTAATTGATGTTCGTATTCACAACCCTTGGGCTGAATGGCGATC
>DJVA01000085.1 GCA_002440705.1 Flavobacteriaceae bacterium UBA6268
TGAACAAAAAAATGAAAAAAAAAATGGAATGGGTATTGAATTTGTTATTTTTTTTTCACATACTTCAACTTGGCTAAAGCTACAAAAAAAGTTCCTTTTTCGCTCTACCAAATGATGAAAAAAACCAGTACGAAAATTCGGGTACGTTATGGAGAAACCGACCAAATGGGTGTGGTTTACTATGGAAATTACGCCCAATACCTTGAGCAAGGAAGAACCGAATGGCTCAGGGAATTGGGCTTTTCTTACAAATGGATGGAAGCCCACGACATTCATTTACCGGTCACCGAATTGCACATCCAATACAAATTGCCTGCACGGTACGACGACCTCATTCAGGTTACCACAACGTTAAGGAATATTCCTACAGCCAAAATTGAGTTCGATTACGAGATTTTCAATGAAGAAGGCGAGTTGTTGGTAACTGCTTCGACGACTCTTGTTTTTGTGGATTCGTTGACACAAAAAATCCGTAGGGCACCCAATTATTTGTTGGAAAAACTTAAGGTCTAATCTTCCAGTTTTTGAATGTATACCTTATAGGTGTCTTCAAACAGTCCAAAAATCCTTTCTGATTCGTTTTGCCGTATGGCAATAGTAATCGTACAATTCAATTCCAATTGTTGGTGTAGAATGGTGAGGTTTTCCTCCTTAATAATTCGCATGACGGTATTCATCTCTGGGTAGTCAAACGTTAAAACAAATTCCGTATCAATCGTTCGCTCTACAATAGCAGCTTTTTCCAGAGCCATTTGTGCTGCGGTACGATAGGCCTGTATCAATCCGCCAACACCTAGTTTTGTGCCCCCAAAATAGCGAACCACCACTACCAAGGTATTGGTCACTTCAAACGACTGCAATTGCCCATAAATTGGCATGCCTGCACTGTTGGAAGGCTCCCCATCGTCATTGGCGCGGTAGAATTCGTACTGCTTTCCCAACTGCCAAGCATAGCACCAATGCCTTGCGTTGTGGTGTTGTTTTTTCAAGGTTTCCAGATGTTCTTTGGCCTCCATTTCCGAAGCAACCGGTAAGGCATAGCCGTAAAACTTGCTCCCCTTTTCTTTGAAAAGGATTTCGGGGGTAGCGGCTTCAATGGTTTTGTAGGTATCTTTTTCCATTAATTTCGAGCAATGGCGACTAATGCAATGCTGGCGATAGCCAGGCCTATCCCAATCCAATTTTTCCGCAGTAATTTTTCGTGAAACAGAACAATGCCGGCAACGGTTGATAGCATCACAATACCAACATTGTTGACCGTAAAGATACCGGAACTTTCCAATACATTGCTTTTAAGTGCCTTTAGCAGGAAATAGACTGAAAAATAATTGGGAATTCCTAAAAAAAGACCACCCAATACGTTTTTCCATTGAAACTGGAATGATCCCCTCAAGACCAAGATTGCGAGGATAAAAAGACCTACACTGGCAGCAGCAAAAAACAATGTGGCAGAAAATAATGGCATCTCTGAAGCTGAAAGGAATCGATTTTCAAGGTATTTTAGCGAGGTGTCGATGATACCGCTACCCAAAAAAACCAATCCGGGATAGAGGATGTTTTTTCGGTCTATGGGGACGCCGACACGCGACTTTACCGAGGTAAGGTAAACTGCCAAAAGGGCCAGAAGGATCCCAAAAAATTTGAAAATACCCAAATGTTCGCTGTAATAGAGTAATCCGAAAAGAATGGGGATAACCACGCTCATTTTGGTTGCTACCGAGACTACCGAAAGACCGCTTTTTTGAGTGGTCCATGCCATCAAGTTAAAAATGCCAATGAAGAAAGCACCTAATGCCAATGCGTAGAAAAACCAGGGTTGACTTGGGATTTTTGTAAATTCCAAGTGCTGATTATTCATCAAAAGACCACAACAACACGCCACTAAATAATTGACAACGATGGCATGAAGTGTAGCAATTTTAAAACGATCGAAAAGCTTGAACACTATAAAAATAAGTGTTGAAGATGCTATGGAAAGAATAAGTGCTATCAAAGTTCAGGATTTGAATAATGTAAAAGTACATCGGTTGCAATTTCGGTTTTGGATTCCAATGTTCCCTTTAACTTTGGAGCTTTGATGCCTGCATCAAATGTTGTTGTACCTTCAAAAACAAAAGCTTCGTCCCATAGATTTGCATCAATAAACGATTGCAGGGTCTTAGATCCACCTTCCACAATGAGGCTCTGCAAATGGTATTTCAATAAAATGGCACAGATCGTTCCTGGGAGATTTTTTCCAAAATCGACCGTTTCGTAAATCAATCCTTCCCTTTCGGCACTTTTAATTTGGGTAAGGACGATGGTCTTTGCATTTTGGTCGAATACTTTTGATGTTGGCGGAATCCTTAATTGCTGGTCCAAAACGATCCGTACCGGCGAATTCCCTTCCCAATCCCTAGTGGTCAAACTGGGATTGTCCTTTAAAACGGTTTCGGTCCCTACCAAGATGGCCTGCTCTTCTGCTCTCATTTTATGGGTCCATTGTCTTGAATAGCTGTTGGAAATCCAAACGGGATTCCTGTCTTCTTTCCCAAGGGGTGCAACAAATCCCCGTCGGGTCTGTGCCCATTTTAGGAAGATGTAAGGCCTGTTTTTTTGATGGAATGCAAAAAACCTTTTATTTAAAAAATCGCAAGCTGCACCTAATATCCCAACGTCCACCTTCACCCCCGCGTCCCTTAATTTTTGAATGCCCCTACCCGCTACCAACAGATTTGGGTCCTTACTGCCTATCACTACCTGTGGAATTTTCATTTCAATGATTAAATCGGCACAAGGAGGGGTTTTGCCAAAGTGGCTGCAAGGCTCCAAGTTCACATAGAGGGTGGCTTGCCGTAATAAGGTTTTGTCCTTAACACTACGAATAGCGTTCACTTCAGCATGCGGCTTTCCTGGCCAGTCGTGCCAACCTTCACCAATAATACTGTTTTCATGAACAATGACACATCCTACCAAGGGGTTGGGGTAGGTGGTCCCCAGACCATTTTTGGCCAATTGGATACAGCGTTCCATGTATTTTTGATGTATCTTCACAGGGATCAAAAGTACGAGGAAATCGCCAAACATGAACAGTCCTGTTATTAGATCCATTCAAACTGATGACAATCCTTTTGTCGCAAAGATCATCCGGAAGGTTCTGGAAGACTTTGGTGTCCCCAAAATAGGTACGGCCTATGCCGATATTTCGCTAGACCGCATGTACGAAACCTATCAGGCTCCCAGTTCTGCTTATTATGTTTTGGAGGAGCGCGGGGTTATTATCGGTGGGGGAGGTGTCGCCCCATTGGCTAACTATGAGGGCCCAGTGTGTGAACTTCAAAAAATGTATTTCCTTCCAGAAGCCAGGGGGCGAGGATTGGGCACACAAATGATCGATATATGCCTCAAAAAAGCGCAATCGCTTGGATTTGAGAAATGCTATTTGGAAACAATGTCTTACATGGAAGCAGCGCAAAAACTCTACAAGAAATACGGGTTTCAATACCTTGATGGCCCTATGGGGGATACGGGACACCACGCCTGTGGGGTACACATGATTTTAGAAATTTAGGATATGACACTGAAGGAAATCAAAGATCGTTTTCAAACGGAACTGAAGCTGCTTTTCCCCCGCGAGGAAATCGATACTTTTTTCTTTTGGATCATTGAAAAGGAATTTGGCTATTCAAAATCCCAAACCCTTGCCCATAGCAACGAAACGATTAGTATGGGCGAAAGCATCATGATTCATGGGTGTTTGAACCGTCTAAAAAAATCCGAACCCATACAATACATTTTGGGCGAGGCCCAATTTTGTGGGCTCCAGTTCAAAGTAACCAAAGCGACGCTCATTCCGCGCCCGGAAACAGAAGAATTGGTCAATTGGATTGCGACCGATCTGAAAAAAGGCCCTTCTACCTCTCTAGATTTGTTGGACCTAGGAACGGGTACAGGCTGTATTGCCATTAGTTTGGCCAAACAATTTTCCACTGTCAAAGTAACTGCGATGGATGTTTCCTTAAAGGCTCTGGAAATTGCGAAGGAGAATACTAATTTTCATAAAGTTTCGGTAGATTTTATACTTCAGGACTTGTTAAAGACCGAGGGGCTTCCAAAAAAATTCGACCTCATGGTATCCAACCCGCCCTACGTGCGGAAATCCGAAGCCAGACTCATGAACGAGAACGTTTTGAAATACGAGCCTAAAGAGGCCTTGTTTGTTGACGACACCGAACCGTTTGTTTTCTACCTTAGGATTGCCCAATTGGCAAAAAGCCATTTAAAACCTCAGGGGGTGGTTTACTTCGAAATAAATGAGTATCTTAGTAAGGAACTAATCCAAGCCCTTGAAAAAGAAGGTCTTAAAATTCTTGAATTGCGTCAAGATTTTTTTGGAAAAGACCGAATGCTGAAATGCCGGCCCCAATGAATCAACTCGAAAAAATATGTGTGTTTTGTGGAAGCAGTGAAGGCAATGATTTAGCCATTACCCAAATGGCGCAGCATTTGGGAAAAACCTTATCCGAACAGAAAATTACTTTGGTCTACGGCGCTGCCAAAATAGGCGTCATGGGAGTTTTGGCCGCTTCGGTTTTGGAACACCATGGGCAGGTTGTTGGGATCATCCCTGGATTTTTAAAAAAGAAAGAAGTAGTCCACCTAGGGCTTTCACAGCTAATTACTACCGAGAACATGCACGAACGGAAATTGCGTATGCAGCAGGAAAGCGATGGCTTTATTGCTCTCCCAGGTGGGATGGGTACGCTGGAGGAGCTTTTCGAAATCCTTACCTGGTTGCAATTGGGATTGCATAACAAACCCGTGGGCATTCTCAATGTGAACCATTTTTTTGATGACCTATTGCAAATGATGGAAAACATGGTGCGCAAGGGATTCCTGAGTATCGAAAACTACGAACTTTTGCTGGTATCAGACTCCATTGATGCGTTATTGGAAAAAATGCGGGAATTTCGATCTCCCAGAATTCCCAAATGGCTTAGCCCCGAAAGGGCCTAGCAGTCAAATTATTAACTTTTTTTCCTAGTTTTCAACAATATACAATCGTAGGCTATTTTTGGTTAATTTTAATTCCATTAACCAATACAATTCAATATGAACGCAACAAAAAAATATGTAGCGGAAGGTTTGGGAACCTTCGCACTGGTGTTGTTTGGCTGTGGTGCAGCAACCATTGCAGGAATTTCTTCAACAGGCCCCTCTGGGATTGGCCTTCTAGGAATTGCTTTTGCATTTGGTCTGGCAGTTGTGGCCATGGCCTATACCATTGGACCGATTTCAGGATGCCACATCAACCCAGCAATTTCAATCGCCATGCGGGCCGCAGGAAAATTATCGACAAAAGATCTTGTTGGGTATGTCATTGCCCAATGCATCGGCGGTATTGCCGCAGCTGGAGTATTGTATGTTTTATTGAAGGGTTCCTCTGGATTCGTAATGCCCGAATGGGGCCTTGGAAGCAACGGATGGGGAGAAGGCTATTTAGGCGAATATTCCATGCAAGCTGCTTTCATTGCTGAATTTGTGTTTACATTTTTGTTTTTAATGGTGATTTTTGGGACAACCGCTAAAAATGCCGCACCACAAATGGCTGGATTGGCCATTGGAATTACACTGGTGTTAATCCACCTTGTGGTCATACCTATTACGGGAACCTCCGTAAATCCTGCCCGAAGTTTGGGCCCCGCTCTATTTGCAGGAGGGATGGCTCTGCAACAGCTGTGGTTGTTTTTTGTGGCTCCAATCGCAGGGGGACTTTTTGCTGCATTGGTTCGAAAAGTTTTTTTGGAGGACTGATCTAGTTTTTAATAAATTGTTAACAAAAGGGCTTCTAAATTGAAGTCCTTTTGTTTTTTTATCCACAATATACACTTTTCGTCTATTTTTTTGAATAATTATTGTAAATTCAAAAATTATTAATACTAATT
>DJVA01000017.1 GCA_002440705.1 Flavobacteriaceae bacterium UBA6268
CCGGAAAGGGAACAACGGGAGGAGAATACAAAATGATCTGAAAACTCTGAGTGGTATCAAAACAGTTTGGATCGGCAACATTTTCCAATCTGATAAAAATTTGAACAGAGGGAGGTATTACCGTAAAGGGAGTAGGAAGTGGATTGATACCGGCATCGGCATCGGACTGGCTCAAATGGTAGGTAATGATAAAATTTGCCGCACTTTGTCCATTTAAAACTGTTGCGTCGAATGTAGCATGCAAATCAATATCTTCATCTCCCGTATTGTCCTGATCACAAATACTGTAGTCAGCGACAGCTCCAGCGATCGCGCTCATGTAGGTTATTTCAAAAGTTGCCTCTGCAGAGCAGGTTCCAGACAAATCTTCCAGAATAATCGTAATGATCTCAGTAGTTCCCGAGATAAGGTATACATTGGGAAAAGGAATTGGATTTCCTGTTCCGTCCAAGTAGGTAATATTAAAGAGTGTGGGGTCCTGGGGACCTAATACAATGGCTTCATTAACAGTTAGGTCGAATATTCCTGGTGTTGCACCATCGTCACAAATAAATAAGTCATTTGGAGGCGTATCAATATAAGGTTGGGGATGAAAGACAACGGAGTAGAAGACAACATTTGTGGCACCGTTACCAAGGTCAATTTCAACCCGATAATTTCCAGTTGTAGTAACATTAAGTGTAGGATTGGTTTCCGCGGGTATAAAATATTCATAAATCCCAGAATTGATTGGGTTTTCGAAGGACCAAACATATCCTTGAGCCGCGGGGTCTGTTGCATCTAACACTATGGTTTCTCCATCACAGGCTTCGGTTTGAACAATGGAACAGTCAAAAGCATCTGGATCTCCAAAAGTAAGGTCGAAAATATCTGGCGTACTGGAAAAGCGATCAACCACAATGATTACTTCATCACCAGGAAGTAGGGGAATGAATTGAACTTGTCCGTCACCAACAGCCGTTTCGCACAAATCGATGGCTGTTAAATTCAATCCGGTATTGTATTCCCCTGCAGCAGGTGCATCGAAACTTCCTCGATCAGCAACCCCCAGACTGGCGCAATCCGCATTCACGTATACTGCAAAATCATAATCCACATTTCCAGTTGGTTCAATCTGGAAAGTAAAATTGGTGGGTTGATCTATCAATAGGTAATACCAAGCTGTTCTTGTTCCTTGCAGAGTTTGGCAAGTTGTATTAATTGTAAGGGGAGAAGGATCAATGGCATTGTTGTTTAATCCATCTTGGCTCGTACAAATTGGTATCAAAATATCACAGACTTGCCCTTTAGCTTGATAACAGCTAACAAAGCTGATAAGAAAGCTTAGTAGTAAAAATCTTTTCATAGCAATTGATTGTAAAATTCGTGAAAATTAAGAAAATTTTATGACTACTAAGTTCTTGAGATGCTAAAAACTAATACCAATTTTTTATCGCAAGGGTCTTATGCGTATCTTTGCACTCTGTATTAAAAATTATGGATATAGAAAAACAATTGCGGGAAATTGAAGCACTCGGAAATGCTCATGTTGGTACTTCCAGCGATACCCCTTTGAGGCCTGATGCTTTTGAAAAAAGCGACATGGAAAAAATTGCCGCCATTAAGAAAGATGTGGAACACATTCTGGAAACATTAGGCATGGATTTAACAGACGACAGTTTAAGGGGTACGCCAAATCGGGTTGCCAAGATGTTTGTTCAGGAAATATTTGGGGGTTTACATCCAGACAAAAAGCCAAAAGCATCTACTTTTCAGAATAAATACAAATATGGGGAAATGTTGGTGGAAAAGAACATTACCCTCTACTCCACTTGCGAGCACCACTTGTTACCCATAGTAGGAAAGGCGCACATTGCTTACATTTCTAACGGTACCGTAGTTGGCCTTTCCAAAATGAACCGGGTCGTGGATTATTTTGCAAAACGCCCACAGGTTCAGGAACGTTTAACGATGCAAATTGTAAAGGAACTTCAGCATATTCTTGGCACCGAGGATGTTGCCTGTGTTATTGATGCCAAACATTTGTGTGTCAATTCGAGGGGAATTCGCGATATTGATAGCAGTACCGTCACCAGTGAATTTGGCGGAAAATTCAAAGACCCACAGGTTCGTCGCGAATTTCTGGATTATATAAAGCTTGAAACCGAATTTTAATCCTTTTCCAATTTTTAATGAAACCATACGAAGCTCAAGAACTCTCCATTTACAATTCACTCAGTAAAAACAAAGAAAAATTTGTTCCTACAACTCCTGGTGCTGTTGGGATGTACGTTTGTGGCCCCACGGTTTACAGCAACGTACACCTTGGGAATTGCCGCACTTTCTTGTCTTTCGATCTGGTCTTTAGGTATTTAAAGCATTTAGGGTACAAAGTTCGCTACGTGCGAAACATTACCGATGCTGGACACCTCGAAAATGATGGGGAAAGTGGGGATGATCCTATTTTGAAGAAGGCCCGAATCGAACAATTGGAGCCCATGGAAGTGGTTCAAAAATATTCGGTTGATTTCCACACAGTCATGCAGGCCTTCAACGCCTTGCCGCCTAGTATAGAGCCAACAGCGACTGGGCATATTATAGAACAAATACAGATTGTGCAATGCATTCTGGATGAAGGTTTTGCGTACGAGAAAAACGGTTCGGTATATTTTGATGTACTTAAGTTCAACGAAACCAATCATTACGGGAAACTAAGTGGCAGGCAACTCGAAGATATGATTGCCAACACCCGTGAATTGGCAGCGCAAAGTGAAAAGAAAAACCCCCAGGATTTTGCTCTTTGGAAAAAAGCCGAGCCCCAACACATTATGCGTTGGCCTTCTCCATGGAGTGATGGGTTCCCGGGATGGCACCTGGAGTGTACTGCAATGAGCACCAAATATTTGGGCAATAAATTTGATATACACGGCGGCGGGATGGATTTAAAATTTCCACACCATGAATGCGAAATCGCCCAAGCTGAAGCCTGTAACCACGAAAGTCCCGTGAATATATGGATGCATGCCAACATGCTTACCTTGAATGGGAAAAAGATGGCCAAGTCTACCGGAAATCATATTTTACCTCACGAACTTTTTTCTGGGGAAAATGATATTTTGAGTAAAGCCTTCCCTCCTGTCGTGGCCAAATTTTTTATGTATCAGGCGCATTACCGGAGCATTCTCGATTTTTCAAGCGAGGCCCTCGAAGCCTCCGAAAAAGGGTTTTACCGACTCATGGATGCCTACAGGATGCTTCAGGGAATCGCGACGGGACCAACCGACGATTGGGATGTTACAACTTGGAGACAATCTTGTTATGACGCGATGAATGACGATTTTAACAGTCCTATTCTGATCGCACAATTATTCGAGGCTGCAAAATTTATCCATTCGTTGAAGGAGAGTCATGGGTCTATTACCAAAAATGGCTTGGACCTTTTGCAAACTACTTTGCACGACTTTCTTTTTGACGTTTTAGGGTTATTGGATGTTTCGGAAATTTCCGAAGGAGAAGGCGACAAGCTTTCTAAAACCATTCAGTTACTCATCAATCTCAGAAATGAAGCGCGCACCAACAAGGATTTTACAACTAGTGACCGAATTAGGGATGAACTCCTGGAAGTGGGAATTCAATTAAAAGATGGAAAGGAAGGTACTTCCTATTCCTTAAATTAAACCGTCATGCTACGAAAAGTTTTGATTGCTCCATTCATCGTTTTGATTAAGGGCTATCAAAAATTTATTTCCCCTATTTTTCCATCTACATGCCGCTATACCCCTACCTGCTCCCATTATGCAAAAGAAGCGCTCGAGAAACACGGCCTTCTCAAAGGTGGGTGGCTTTCAATAAAAAGAATAGGTAGTTGCCATCCTTGGGGCGGAAGTGGTTACGACCCCGTTCCGGAAAAGAAAAGAAATAATTAACACATAACTATGAAGGGTTTTCTATCTTTACCCTATTATCCTAACTGCCTATGTATTATTTGAGTTTTACATGGAATCCTTCTGAAGGCATCGACCTTGGTTTTTACACCATTCAGTACTATAGCCTTATGTTTGTCATTGCCTTTTTGGTGGGTTGGTTCATCATGAAAAGTATTTACAAACGGGAAGGTGAAACCATGCAAAAATTGGATAGTTTGTTCATCTATATGGTGCTGGCCATTTTGATTGGCGCACGTTTAGGCCATGTCATTTTTTACCAACCGGAACTCTTTAAGGAAGATTTCTTTTCGGTATTCCTCCCTTTTAGTTTTAAAGGAGGCATCCATTTTACCGGGTTCCGCGGATTGGCGAGTCATGGAGCAGCCATTGGCATCATCATTGCCATGTTCCTCTACAATAAAAAAATTCTAAAAAAGCCCATCCTATGGATTTTTGACCGAGTGATCATTCCCGTAGCAATAGGGGGTGTTTTTGTGCGTTTCGGAAATTTTATGAACTCCGAGATTGTTGGAAAACCTACCGGAACAGACTACGGAGTGATATTTGCCAATAACAATGAAACCTTTCCAAGACATCCAGCGCAACTCTATGAGGCGGCAGGATACATTATTGTTTTCCTGATCCTTTGGTATGTTTACTGGAAGACCGACAAACGAAAATACCTAGGGTATATTTTTGGTCTTTTCCTGATACTGCTTTGGATGGTTCGATTCATTGCCGAATTTTTCAAAAAGAGTCAAGAAGGATTTGCGGATGGAGGCAATGCCCTACTTTCTACTGGGCAATGGCTAAGCATCCCCTTCATTATTTTGGGCATCTATTTATTGGTTACGGCTTCCAAAAGAAAAATTGAATGAAAGAAATTATCTTCAGCGGATTGATTTTGGCAAGCAGCTTTGTGGGCTGCCATGAAAAAAACAACAAGATCCTTACCAAGGAAGTTACTTTTAAGAAGGAAGGGGAGCTTATTTTGAAAAAAGCCAGCAACGATTCCATTTTGGCAAATCTGGACATTGAAATTGCTGATACCGATTACGAAACACAAACTGGATTGATGTACCGAAAAAACATGCAATCCAACCGCGGGATGCTTTTCATTTTTCCAGAGGAGGACATGCGCTACTTTTACATGAAAAATACCGAATTTCCTTTGGACATTATTTACTTGGACGCTTCCATGAAAGTAGTGAGCATTCAAAAAAATGCCAAACCATATGACCAAACTTCCCTCCCTTCCGAAGGTCTTGCCAAATATACCTTGGAGGTGAATGCTGGCTTAACCGACCAATGGGGTTTGCAAGCCGGGGATTTTATGTCGTTTAAAAAAATTACGCCATAAAAAAACCCGCATCCAATGCGGGTTTTTTCTATCCTTTCAGAACTTTTCTATTTCTCTTTTTCAATTTCTTCTTTCTTGTCGCTCAAATCGATCCCGCGTTTCTTGACGGTATCAAAGAAAATAGGTGTTGCGATGAACAAGGAAGAATAGGTTCCCACAAAAATACCCACAATAATGGCAAATAAGAGTCCGCGGATGGATTCAGCACCAATAAAGAACATGCACAGTAATACAATAAGCGTGGTCATCGAAGTGTTCAACGTCCTGCTCAACGTACTGTTCAATGCCGCATTGATGATTTTATGCATCTTCCAGGAGCTGTGTTCGTTGAAATATTCCCGAATCCGGTCAAAAACGATTACCGTATCGTTCAACGAATATCCAATCACCGTCAAGATGGCCGCAATGAAGGATTGGTCAATTTCCATGTTGAACGGCATAAAACTATAGGTAAGGGAGAAAACCCCGAGCACAATCAACACGTCATGGAATACAGCAACCACCGCACCTAGACTAAACTGCCACCTTCTAAAACGTAGCAGAATGTAAAGGAACACCACTACCAACGATCCCAATACCGCCCAAAACGAAGAAGTCTTTATATCGTCGGCAATGGTAGGGCTTACCTTGTAATATTCCATACGGCCCGCCAGTTTATTTTCGTCATCGGAAATGAACTGATCATAGGTCATCTCTGATGGCAATTCGGCCTTCAAGGATTCATACAACATGGTTTCCACTTCTTTATCCACGTCGGAACCGGTTTGATCGATTTTGTATTTTGTGCTAATTTTTAATTGATTGCTAGCACCAAAGGTTTTGGCTTCGGCACTACCAAATGTAGCGATCAGACCTTCTTGTATGTTCAAAGAATTAACGTCATGATCGAAGCGAACCGTATAGGTCCTACCCCCCACAAAATCAATTCCTTGGTTTAGTCCCTTTGTAAATAAAGATATTAGACTGATCAGAATCAAAATACCGGAAATGATGTAAGCGATTTTTCGCTTTTCAAGGAATTTGATGTTGACATTCTTCAACAAGTTTTTGGTGAGTGCTGTAGCACAAGTAAGGGGTTTGCCATTTTTGGTGTAGCGATCGATAAAAAGTCGGGTCACAAAGATGGCCGTGAACAAGGAGGTGCAGATACCAATCAATAAGGTTGTGGCAAATCCTTGAATGGGCCCGGTTCCGAAGACCAAAAGAATCAATCCCGTAAGCCCAGTGGTAATGTTCGCATCCAAAATGGAAGAAAGGGCGTTGTTGAAACCATCGTTGATGGCATCCCGTTGCGCCTTCCCTTTGTCCAGCTCTTCGCGAATCCGTTCAAAAATAAGTACGTTGGCATCAACCGACATACCAATGGTCAATACGATACCCGCTATTCCCGGAAGGGTCAAAACGGCACCCAGTCCTGCTAAAATTCCAAAAATGAAAAGCAGGTTAACCAATAACGCAACATCGGCAAAGGCACCTGCCTTACCATAATAAAAGATCATCCAAAGCAATACAATGATCAATGCAATTACGAAGGAGATCATCCCACTGTTAATGGCTTCGTGCCCCAAGGTTGGCCCAACCACTTCTGCTTGGATGATATCGGCGGAGGCAGGCAGTTTTCCAGCTCGTAACACGTTGGCCAAATCTTGAGCCTCGGTAACCGAAAAATCGCCGGTAATTTCACTACGGCCGCCCGAAATCTTACCACTACTAACGCCTGGCGCAGAATAGACGATATTGTCCAAGACCACTGCAATTTGAGTTCCATTTTGATAGGCATACTCGGTCATGTCTTCCCAGATTTTAGCGCCAACCCCATTCATCTGCATGGTCACTGAAACCCTACCGGCTTGGTTGTACGATTGTTGGGCATCTACAATAACACCACCACTTAATTGGGGCACATTATCCCTATTCCCTTTTATGGCGTACAAACTGGTAATCTCTTCCCCTAGGGATTCATTGTATTCTGGAATGCTCCATACAAATCGTGTAAAACGAAGATCCCCATCCAAAAGGGCTCGTACCTGTGGCATTTTCAGATAGCCATTGATTACGGCCGTGTCTTTTAATGCAAATGAGGCAAAACCAGGGTTGCTGGCCCTTGCCGGAAGAATTTTCGAAAGGAGTGGGCTTTCTTCACCTTCTTCTAGGTTTTCTTCAACATTATCTCCCCCCAAAATATTGCTCAATTCCTCATCTTCCTCTGTTTGAGTGGTGTCGGAAGGAGTTTCGGCTTCTTTCTTTTCAGCAGCAAGCAATTCGGCTATTTTTTTATCGGCATTGATAATGAAAGGACTGATCGCTTCTTCCTTGACCACTTCCCAAAATTCCAATTGGGCCGTACTTTGCAGCAAGACCTTAATACGCTCTACATCCTTGGCACCAGGAAGTTCCACAAGAATCCTTCCTGAATTGCCCAAACGTTGGATGTTGGGTTGGGTAACCCCAAATTTGTCGATACGCTTGCGAAGTACTTCAAAGGCAGAAGCAATGGACTCATCGATCTTTCTTGAAATAACAGGTTTAACCTGATTGTTCGTCATGTTGCTTTCAATCTGGCCCTCCAAGGTTTTATTAAAGAAAATATCTGGGGAGGCCAAACGGTTTTCCCCAGGCAAGGCCTCAAATGCTTGGAAAAAAGATTCCAAATAGGTGCTTTGGGAATTTTTCTGTAATTCGTCTGCGTTTAAAAGTGCTTGATTGAAAGCGCCATCTTTGGTGTTGTTGGCCAACCCCTTTAGGATGTCCTTCACGGAAATCTGAAGGATCACATTGATCCCTCCCTTTAGGTCCAGTCCTTTGTTGAGTTCTTTTTCTTTTGCGGTTTTATAATCAATTCCCAAAAATTGGGGAATGGTTTCTATAGAGTCCAAGTATTTAGCTTCGGCCTCATTACGTTCTTTGGGCTGAGTGGCCTCAAATTTACTAGTGGCATAGGCCTTAGCATCGTCTTCTACGTTGTTTGCGATGAAGGTAAACATAAGCTGGTACAAGCTTACCACTCCAAAAAGTATCGCAAATACGGTAATTAGTCCTTTATTTTGCATGATGTGTATTTTTAGGTCATTTTTAAAAGCAGGCAAATATAGAGTTTACCTACTGATCTGACAATTATTCTGAATGTTTAAAATGATGGGGAAGACTTCTGAAAATCTTTTACAAAAGTCTTAAAGAAACGTCCAATACAATAATGCATTGACACATTTCGAAATTGAGTTTTGGGAATTTTGTTATAGCAATTTCAACAAGGGAAACCCTTAAGATAATGGCCCAGCCCTTACCTCGGGAATGATATGGGAAGTGGTATCAATAAAAAGCGCAACTTTGCTCGTAAAGCAAGTTGCGAAGCTTGTATGATGTAGTAAAGGGAAATCATTTTTGGCATCCTTGAAAAACCAAACGGAATTGTGGTGCGGATCGCAAGTAGATTTAACATCTACCAAAACTCCTTGATGCCCCAAATGATTGTCTCCTTCATTCTTAATTTTAGAAACCTTAAATTCAAATACTAGGGAGGGGTCAGAACAAGGAGGTTTAGGCAAGCCCTTTCCTTCGAGAAAACTGATACCATCCTTAGCACCATGCGACAAAACTTCGTTTACAAAAGCAATATCAATGGCACTGAAATAGGTAATTTTCAGCTTTCCGTCCTGCATTTCCGAAACCTCGATTTCCTTAGCGCCAATCGATTGCAGACGGTATTTCACAGCGGTCAATACTTTCTGAGCTTCGTCCGCATTGGTAGTGTTAGCCCCGAACTGCACAACGATTTCTTGGTTTGGAACAATAGTGTTCTCAAGCCGTATGCCCATGAAGGCAAGGATCGCCAAAAAAGATAAAAGGGACCATTTAAGGTTCATGCACCAAATATATAAAAATAAAGACTGTGTTTGCACAGTCTTTTTAATTCTAACCCAGGGTTCAAAAAAATCAAACGTCCAACAATGCGTTGGTTTTGCGAACCCCTTCAGCACTTTCAGACATATGCGCCTTTTCGGCGGCATCCAATTCAACCTCAACAATGCTTTCAATACCATTTCTTCCTAGGATAACGGGTACTCCGATACAGATATCGTTCATTCCATACGCTCCATCGAGCAAGGCCGAACAAGGAAACATTTTTTTCTGGTCGCAAGCAATGGCCTGGACCAAAGCAGACACCGCGGCCCCTGGGGCATACCATGCAGAAGTTCCCAAAAGTTTCGTTAGGGTGGCCCCTCCTACTTTGGTATCTTCCATCACCTGTTCCAAGCGTTCTTTTGAAAGAAATTCAGAAACTGGCACACTGTTTCGGGTTGCCAAGCGGGTTAATGGTACCATCCCGGTATCGCTATGCCCTCCTATGACCATACCATCCACATCGCTGATGGGCGCCCCGAGTGCTTCGGCCAAACGGTACTTGAAACGGGCACTGTCCAAGGCACCCCCCATCCCTATGATACGGTTTTTGGGCAATCCAGTTACTTTATGGGTGAGGTAGGTCATGGTATCCATGGGATTGCTCACCACAATAATGATGGCCTCCGGTGAATGGGAAATAAGATTGGTTGCAACGGTTTTAACAATACCCGCATTAATGCCAATAAGCTCTTCCCGGGTCATTCCGGGTTTTCTAGGAATCCCCGAAGTGATCACGCAAATCTGACTTCCGGCGGTTTTGGAATAATCGTTTGTGGAACCGGTAAGTTTGGTATCAAAACCGTTCAAAGAAGCGGTTTGCATCAAGTCCATCGCCTTCCCTTCAGCATAGCCTTCCTTGATATCCAAGAGAACTACTTCACTGGCAAAATCCTTGATGGCGATGTATTCGGCACAACTGGCGCCTACCGCTCCTGCTCCAACAACAGTAACTTTCATTTTGATTTTTTTTAAGTTGAAAAAAAGTTTTTGGTATCCTCGAGGGATTTACCCTGCAAAAGTATCATTTTTAACGCATTCTTCCTATGGAAACGCCCAACAAAAAACCCACTCTTAAACGAAGTGGGTTTCCGATAAATTGAAAGGGTATTTTAGGCATCGATGTTAGCGTAAACAGCATTTTTTTCGATGAATTCCCTACGTGGGGGCACCTCGTCTCCCATTAACATAGAGAAAATGCGATCGGCTTCCGTACCATTATCGATGGTTACCTGCCTTAGGGTCCTGAACTCCGGATTCATGGTGGTTTCCCAAAGCTGATCGGCATTCATTTCACCCAACCCTTTGTAGCGTTGTATGGTTGCACTGCCACCAAACTCCTGATTCCATTGATCGCGTTCCTTATCGTTCCAGGCGTAGGATTTTTTGGAACCTTTTTTAACCAAGTACAAAGGAGGAGTTGCAATATAAACGTGTCCGGCTTCGATCAAATCTTTCATGTATCGAAAGAAAAAGGTAAGAATCAGGGTGGCAATGTGACTCCCGTCAACATCGGCATCACACATAATTACGATTTTATGGTACCGCAATTTTTCCAAGTTGAGCGCCTTGCTGTCTTCATCGGTTCCTATGGTCACGCCCAAAGCCGTAAAAATGTTTCGAATCTCCTCGTTCTCAAATACTTTGTGTTGCATGGCTTTTTCCACATTCAAAATTTTCCCCCTTAGGGGCAAAATGGCTTGAAAGTTCCGGTCACGCCCTTGCTTGGCCGTACCACCTGCCGAGTCACCCTCTACCAAGAATACCTCACACTTGGCAGGATCCTGTTCGGAACAATCGGACAATTTACCAGGCAAACCGGCCCCTCCCATCACGGTTTTTCGTTGCACCATTTCGCGAGCCTTACGCGCTGCATGACGCGCCTGCGCAGCCAAGATGACCTTTTGGACAATGGTGCGAGCATCATTGGGATGCTCTTCCAAGTAATTTTCCAGCATTTCAGAAACTGCTTGGCTGACGGCTGCAGTAACCTCCCTATTTCCAAGCTTGGTTTTGGTTTGTCCTTCAAATTGGGGTTCGGCCACTTTCACAGAGACAATGGCCGTGAGTCCTTCCCTGAAATCGTCCCCAGAAATCTCAAACTTCAATTTGTCCAATAGGCCAGAAGCATCTGCATATTTTTTCAATGTACGGGTTAATCCAGCTCTAAATCCACTTAAATGCGTTCCTCCTTCGTGTGTATTGATATTATTTACGTAGCTGTGTAGGTTTTCATTATAAGAAGTATTATAGACCATGGCCACTTCTACAGGAATGTCATTTTTTTCGCCTTCCATAGCAATGACTTCCGCGATTAAAGGTTCTCGGTTTCCATCTAGAAATTTAATGAACTCCTTCAACCCTTCTTCACTGTAGAATTTTTCGACAGGAAATTCGCCTTTTTCATCCTTTTCCCTTTTATCGGTAAGATAGATACTGATTCCTTTGTTCAAGAAGGCCAGTTCCCGAAGACGACTTGCAAGGGTGTCGTAATTGTATTCCAACGTGACTTTGAAAATTTCAGCATCGGGCTTGAAGGTAACAATGGTCCCCCTGTACTCGGTATCCCCAACAGATTTTACGGGATACAGCGTTTTTCCTCTTTCGTATTCCTGTTCCCAAATCTTGCCATCCCTATGTACGGAAGCCTTTAAGTGTTCCGACAAGGCATTGACGCAACTTACCCCAACGCCATGGAGTCCTCCCGATACTTTATAGGAGTCTTTATCGAACTTTCCTCCTGCACCAATCTTGGTCATTACCACTTCCAAGGCAGAAACACCTTCCTTTTTATGAAGGTCTACGGGAATACCCCTTCCATTATCCTTAACCGTAATGGAATTGTCTTCATTGATCCACACTTCTATGACATCGCAATAGCCAGCCAAGGCTTCATCGATGGAGTTGTCCACCACCTCATACACCAAATGGTGCAGGCCACGAGCCCCAACATCACCGATGTACATGGAAGGGCGCATCCTAACATGCTCCATTCCTTCCAAAGCTTGGATATTATCGGCACCATAGTTGGTGTTTTTCTTTTCTTCGCTCATATATAAAATAGCTTGTTTATTTTGGTTTTTTGATAACAAGCAAATATAACCAAATCCCCAATGAAATCTAGGGTTTTCAATAGTTGAACCGCTTAAGTTATTAACAAAATCCTGTGAAAAAATCCAAAAAAAAACACATTTATATCAAACCAATTACACAAACCAAAGTCCAAGGAAGAACTAAAGTGTTGGTTTTTAAAAATTTTCGGTTTTTCATTAGGTCTTAAGCCACTAAAAACCTATTTTTAGAAAAAATAATCTTATGAAAAAACTACATGCCCTCGCAATTTTTTGCACATTGTTCATTGCTTATAGTGCCCCTACCTTAGCTCAAAAGTTTGATAAACTTGATGTGAGCCCTATGGACTGTGCATCGTATCCCAGTGACTATAAAAATTCCTTAAAGGAAATGAAAATTATTTATAGCCGCCCCCAATTGAATGGAAGGGAATTGGGCACTCTGGCCGTAAACGGGAAAGTTTGGCGTACCGGCGCCAACGAGGCCTGCGAACTTACACTTTACAAAGACATGAAACTGGGTGATTCCCTTATACCAGCTGGAGTGTATACCTTCTACACCATTCCAGGGGAAAGCGAGTGGACTGCCATCATCAGTAAAGATCTGAATGTTTGGGGAGCTTATTTTTACAACGAGGCCAACGATGTGGCCCGTATTACGGTTCCCGTTACCCAATCGGACGAATCGCTGGAAGCTTTTTCTATTGCGCTTGATGGTGGTATGGATGCCATCAATATGCATTTGGGATGGGGCAACGTGAGGGTTATGGTACCCTTTACCAAAATGTAATTAAAAGAAAACTTATCATTGAAACCGAAACCGATTGTTTCGGTTTTTTTATGGGATATTCAAATATTTGTGGGTTTGCAATGAAACCACCCACTTAGGATGCTGCATCACATAATCGACAATCAATGGAATCACCTTGTCGCGCTTACTCCATTCTGGCTGCAAGTATAGTTTACAGTTTGAACCCACTTTTTGGGCTTCCGCTTCGGCAAAACGAAAATCGTCCTGGTTGTAAACAATTACCTTCAATTCGTTTGCTTCAGCATAAATCCCAGGCAACGGGAGCTTCAATTTTTTGGGCGATAGGCAAATCCAATCCCACTGGCCCGTTAGCGGGTAAGCGCCTGAAGTTTCAATATGTGTTGCAAGTTGGTTGGCTTTCAGCAATTCGGTCAAGGGCCCCATGTTCCAGGTAAGCGGTTCGCCACCGGTTACAACAATGGTTTTGGAAAACGAAGCTGCCCTTTCGGCAATGGCAGCAATCGCCGTAGGTGGGTGCAGTGCGGGATTCCAGCTTTCCTTCACGTCGCACCAATGGCAGCCCACATCACAGCCCCCAATACGAATAAAATAGGCCGCAGTACCTTTGTGAAAGCCTTCCCCTTGAATGGTGTAAAAGTCTTCCATCAATGGCAACAAAAGCCCCTGATCTATTTTTTGCTGAATCGCTTCTTGCATGCTGCAAAGATACATGGAAAAGCTAAGTTTTCCTTTTTGAAAAATTTAGGATGTGATTATTTCAGTTACAGCGTGACAATTCCTATTTTTATCAAAAATTTTAAAAATGGCAGATGCACAAGTTTTCTTTGATTACATCAACGAAGGGTATACGACCAAGGGAGATGCCATAGTACTGGGGGCAGCCATGCTGGAGGGAAAAACCATTACCAATGCCTTGGTGAAGGTGCCTCTGAAAACCCTCAACCGTCATGGCCTAATTGCTGGGGCAACAGGAACCGGAAAAACCAAGACCCTTCAGGTATTGGCCGAAAACCTATCAGAAAAGGGAATTCCTGTATTGTTGATGGACATTAAGGGAGATCTTAGCGGACTGGCACAACCCAGCCCGGGGCATCCAAAAATTGACGAAAGGCATGCGCAAATTGGGATTCCTTTTGAAGCCAAAAACTTCCCCGTTGAAATTCTCACACTTTCCGAACAGAACGGAGTGCGGCTTCGCGCCACGGTTAGTGAGTTTGGCCCCGTTTTGATTTCTAGGATTTTGGAGCTTTCCGAAGCACAATCGGGCGTGATGTCCATCCTCTTCAAATATTGCGACGACAATAAATTGCCGTTATTGGATTTAAAGGATTTGAAGAAAATACTCCAGTATGCTTCCGATGAAGGAAAAGACGACATCGAGAAGTCCTACGGAAGGATATCGCCCGCTACCTCTGGTTCCATCCTCCGAAAGATCGTGGAGTTGGAACAACAGGGGGGTGATCTTTTTTTTGGTGAAAAATCTTTTGATACTGATGATTTATTGCGGATCGACGAAAACGGGAGGGGATTCATCAACATTGTTCGGTTGACCGACATCCAAGACCGACCAAAACTATTTTCGACCTTCATGCTGTGCCTTTTGGCCGAAATTTATGCCACGTTCCCAGAACAGGGTGACAGCGGACGTCCCGAATTGGTGATATTTATCGATGAGGCCCATTTAATTTTCAAGGAAGCCAGTGGCGCACTTTTGGATCAAATTGAAAGCATCGTGAAATTAATTCGATCTAAAGGGGTTGGGCTTTATTTCGTTACGCAAAATCCAACGGATGTTCCGGATGCGGTATTGAGTCAGTTGGGTCTTAAAATACAGCACGCCCTTCGGGCTTTTACGGCAAAAGACCGAAAAGCCATAAAGCTAACGGCAGAGAATTATCCGCTTTCAGACTTTTACAAAACCGATGAAGTCCTTACAGCCCTAGGAATTGGTGAGGCCTTGGTTTCAGCCCTTAACGAAAAAGGGATCCCTACCCCACTGGCGGCCACTTTGATGCGTGCGCCCATGAGCCGAATGGACGTATTGGAGGAGGAGGAATTGAAGACCCTTCTAGACAATTCAAAACTCCTAAAAAAATACAACGAGACCATCGATAGGGAAAGTGCTTATGAAATGCTAAACGAAAAAATAGAAATCGCCCATCAAAAAGAAGCCCAAGAAAAAGCGACAAGGGAAAAGGAGGCTGCGCGCCAGAGCACCTCAAGCACTTCATCGAGAAGCACACGCAGTACCAGACGAACCAAGAGTACCTTTGAAAAGGTACTGACCAGCCCTACGGTGATTCGCAGTGTCTTGGGTATATTAACAAAAATGATGAAATAAACAAACCCTATGAAAAAAATACTTATTCCGGTCCTGTTTACCGCCATCCTATTCGTGCAATGTGGAAAAGATGTAGACCCTTACCTCATAAAAAATGGATCCATCGGTAGTCTGACCAAGGAAATCCAAATGCATCAGATCGACTCGATTTTTGGACAGGATTCCATTGTTAAACTGAACCCTATAGAAAATGCCTTAGGGACTCAAGGTGAAGTGGAAATTTACGAAAAAGGAGGTGGTAAACTGCTTTTGCTTTCGCCAGACGATGAAAAAGATCCCAATGCGACCATCACCAACATTCAGGTTTTTGATGAACGTTTCAAAACGGACAAAGGCCTAACCGTAAAAAGCACCTTTGCCGATGTGAAGGCCGCATACGAAATTGCCAGTGTGGAAAATACGATCAACGCTGTTGTAGTCTTTCTGAAAGACAGTGATATCTATCTGACCATCGACAAAAAGCAATTGCCCGAGAATATTCGGTATAACAATTCCAAAATCGAAGCCTCCCAGATTCCGGGTGAAGCCACGTTCAAATACTTTATGATTGGTTGGGAAACCGGAGAATAGTCATGAAATTTTCTAGGGATGTTTCCATACAAAGGAAAAGCGCTATCATTATAGGCCTTACGGTTATATTGGCCATAGCCTTTGAAACATTCCAGCAAATTTACTACATCAGGAAATTTGACCTGGCCGAAGGGGTTTCCTTTTTCACCTTATTGAAAAACCAATCCTACCGCTGGATTGTCTGGTTAGCCATTGGGTTGCTACTGCTTCCCTTTTCTAGGAGATTCGTAAACGAAACCAATTATAGAGCCGGTTTCTTTTTAAGGCATTTGGGATACATCCTTGCCTTGGTGGTAGTCAATATTTTGATTATTTCCTTCATACAGCTATACCTAGACGGGAATGTATTTACGTTTCGAATACTGATTCAAAATTACATTACTTTTTACGTATTCCAGAAAGCCCCCATCTTTACCCTTGGGTACATTGCCATTTCGGTAATCCTCCATTTGCATTTTTTAAACCAATCGTTACAGATACAAGTGCAGAAACTCTCGGAGTTGAAAGAAAACAACCTAAATCTTTACAACAAGCTGAAATCGGAGATTGGGGATAAAACCGAAATCCTTAACATCAAAATTGGAAATCGTCATAAAATCATTCCGGTTACCGATATTGTTTGGATTGAAGCTGATGACTATTGTGCACGCGTACACCTTTCCAACGGAAAATCGTATTCCATGCGAAGCAGTTTGAAAACGCTGCAGGAAAAACTGCAGGCCTCATTCCTAAGGGTTCACAGAAAGGCTTTGGTGAATATGGAAGAGGTGAAGGAATTGGAAAACAGCGAATCCGTGAGCTTGATCCTTAAAAACGAGGTAAAAATACCTGTCTCAAAATCCAAATTGAAAGCCGTAAAGGATTTTTTTCAGTCCTAAGCTTCCCTGCAAAAAAACGACAGCTCCCTGCAAAGCAGGTAAAAGTCGATCCTATTTTACGAGCCCTTGCTGCAATTGGCTGAGCCTTCCCTGCAACCTTCTTTTAATTTCCACGCCCCATGATTTCATTTGAATTGTAACACAAAAACAATGATTATGAAAAAAACAAAACATTTTCTGGGGTTCCTATTGCTAACCGTTTCATTTTGCATGCATGCCCAAATCCGGTATTATGCCAGCAACAGGGCACAAAACGCCATCAATACCTATCAAGAGGACGGAACGTTCATAGAAGAGTTTATTGCACAGAACTCCGGCGGACTTTCCAGTCCGCAGGACATTGTTCTACATCCCGATGGGTTTTTATTGGTGACCGGGACCGACAACGAGCGCATTAAAAAATACGATCTTGAAACTGGAGCTTACCTTGGCGACTGGAGTGATACTGCATTCAGTTTAGGAAGACCGTCCAAAATGAGCATTGGACCAGACAATTTGTTGTATGTTACCCAATGGGGCACTACAGCCCCTACCGCAAAAATTGTTCGCTTTGACTTGGACGGAAATTACCTAGGTCCCTTTACGCCTATTGCTCCCACAGGCCTTGGGCACCTTTGGGATGACAACGGAAATTTTTACTTGGCCGTTTTTGGTGTGAATACCAATGAAGGCGACATCAGAAAATACGATACCAATGGCACTTTTCTTGAGGCCTTTATTGATAGCAGTGTTTTAGAGAACCCAACCTACATTTGGTGGGGCGAAAATAATGAAATGTTTGTTCAGGATTTTACCCAAGGCAAAGTGCTTCATTATGATAGCGATGGCAATTTCTTGGAAGATTACATTACAGGTCTTTTAAATCCCGAAGGCTATGAGTTTCTACCCAACGGCCACCTACTGGTTTGCGAACGGACCGGAAACCAAATCCTTGAATTTGATACCAATGGCACCCTTGTAGGGCGCTGGGACGATGGCGGCACACTAGCCTCCCCCAATTTCATAAAAGCGCTTGACTTAAGTACCCTTAAAACCCAGGATTTTCAACAAAAAAGCGCCTTCATCCTTCCGTCTTTGGGTGTCGAATTTAGGGTCGATACCGAAGCCCTTTTAGGGTTTGACCGATTGGAAGTTTATGACTTGGTTGGAAAAAAAATAGACTCGATGCTGCTTCAAAACCAAACAATATGGAATGCCCAGCCCTTTCCGGACGGAATGTATTTTATTGTGGCAAAAGGCCAAAACAAAAGAGAAAGAGGGCAAAAAATAATGGTTAAACATTGATCCCGATTCACAAAAACCTTCCACTCCAGGAAGGTTTTTTTATTGAAATAGTTGTACTTTAAATGCCCAAAGTCCCTGTGCATGCTTTCTATTTCAGAAAAAAACAATTACCGCAGTGAGCTTTTCCGTCATTTAGATGGAATGGCCATAGCCCCTGTGGCATTTTCGTTGCACGAAAAAGGTGTTTTGAAGTTCCTCTCAGAAGAAGGCCCATCGAACTTAAAAGCTATTTCCAAAATCTTTAAGGCAAATGAAGGCTATTTGAATGTTGCCCTAAGATTACTCGCCTCTCAAGGGTGGTTGGAATATGAAGTGCATACTGGTGATCAAACAGTAATGGTCTCCCAGAATTCGAAAAGTCGAACCGTATTTTCATTGGTAGAACGTTATGAGGACGTTGTTCGATTCCTGAAACTTTCCGATGGGTTTCACCCAAGAAATTTTGACTTGGAACAATTTACAACCCTCAATCGCATTTTCCTGAAATACCAACATAGAGATTTCAATCCCAAATCTGAGAAAACCCTGGAATATGATTTGGAATTCCAAATACAAAAGCACATCGAAGGGTTATTGGTGGGTCCTATCACGGTGCATTTGGGCATGGAAGGCATGTTTCATAAATATTTTATGGAAGCTTCCTTCAGTGCCGACGAATTTCACGAAGATCCGGTTAGCTTTAGTAAAATTCTGGACTTTTTTACATTTTTGGGATGGTTTCAGAAAAAAAACGGGCATTACCGTTTTACTGATAAGGGTTTGTTCTTTGCACGCAGGGCTTCGGCCTACGGGGTTACCGTTTCCTACTTGCCAACTTTCAGGCGCGTAGACGAATTAATTTTTGGAAACGCAACCCTTTTTAAAAGCAACGATCCCAATGCTGCCGAAATGCATGTGGACCGGGAGATGAATGTCTGGGGCAGTGGAGGCGCCCACGCTGCTTATTTCAAAAAAATAGATGAAATTGTGATGGCGCTTTTCAACAGGCCTATTGAAGAACAACCCAAAGGAATCCTCGACATGGGCTGTGGCAATGGCGCTTTCTTGATTCACCTTTTTGAAGTCATTGAACAGCGTACCAAACGCGGTAGTGTTCTGGAAGAATACCCTTTGTTTTTGGTTGGGGTTGACTACAACCGGGCAGCACTAAAAGTAACTCGTGCAAATTTGGTGAAAGCCGATATTTGGGCCAAGGTTATTTGGGGAGACATTGCCAATCCTGCACAACTGGAAAAAGACATCCAAGAAAGCTACGCTATTGAATTGAAGGATTTGCTGAATGTCCGGACCTTTCTGGACCACAATAGGCCCTGGTCATTTCCAAATCAACCAGATCTGGAACGAAAAAGTACTTCGACAGGCGCTTTTGCTTCATGCGGGGACCGACTGCCTAATACCCTTGTGGAAGAAAATTTAAAAGAGCATTTGGAAAAATGGTTGCCTTTTATTGAAACCTTCGGACTTTTAATGATCGAATTGCATACCATTGCCCCCCATATTGCTGCACAAAATGTTGGAAAAACTGCTGCAACGGCCTATGACGCTACCCATGGTTTCAGCGACCAATACATTTTGGAACTCGATGTTTTTCTGAAAGTAATCGAAGAGCTTGGTTTGGAATCAGACCCCAAGCATTTTTCAAAATACCCCAATAACGAATTGGCCACCGTTAGCATCCATTACTTAACCCATAAACACTAAATATGCCTGCAATGTTACGACCCTTCCACTTGGCCATATCCGTTACCCATATTGAAAGCAACCGAACCTTCTACCGCGATGTTTTGGGTTGTAGGGAGGGTAGAAGCAGCGATCATTGGGTTGATTTCGATTTTTTTGGACACCAATTGGTTATTCATTTAAAAACAACCGATTTTGAAGAGGCCCATACCAATCCCGTTGATGGAAAAAACGTCCCCGTCTCGCATTTTGGGGTGGTTTTGGATATGGAAACTTTTGATGCCCTTGCTAGCGATTTAAAGAAAAAAAACATTTCGTTCATCATCGAACCTTACCTCCGATTTGAGGGACAAGTAGGAGAACAGGCCACTATGTTTTTCAAAGACCCGTCTGGAAATGCCCTGGAGTTTAAGGCCTTCAAGAACCTGGATCAGCTTTTTGCGAAATAATTTTTCTCCGACTGAGATGAAAGGGTAAATAGATGAGAAAAAAATAAGGAAAAAGAATGAGTTCGGCCACTAGAATATAGTAGGGCCAATCCCCAAAATAATCCAATAACGAACCGTGTTCCGGCTTGTGGCTGATGAAGAAATAATTGGACCCCAACCACTTGTTCACCAACAACATCAAAATAAAATAGCCTTGAAGGGCCAAAAAGGATTTGAAAATGCTTTTTACGGTGGGGTACATTTTGAACACCACGGTCATGTAAAGGATAAAAATCACCAATCCAGCATGGACAATCCAATATTTCAGGTAGTTGTAATGAGGAAACCCATTAACCAAGTCGGGAGTAATCATCGCTTGGGAGGTTCCGGCCAATATCCAAAAGAGCAAGATTTCATACATCCAACGTTTACGGGTGATTGCAAAAACAGGCAATAGCAAGGAAACGATATTGCATAAATGCAACGGTAGGTCTTCCTTTATATCAAAACCGTTTAGGTAAATTTTGGTGCTGGTCCATGCGATGAGCGTTAGGGAGAGAAAAAAAGCCATGTACATGGCAATTTGCTGTTGTACCCGTTCTTCTTTCTTTTTTGCCCATCTTATGAGCAGGTACCCCATAACCAAAAAAAAGAGCAAGGCAGCCCAATGTTGAAAACCGAACATGGTGAAGGCAAAATTATCCTTGAAGAAAACAGAATCGGACAAACCACGTGTTTAAACCTTGGAAAGATATAAAAAGATTTGTATTCCATTTCATGAACCGTAAGTTCTTCCATGGAAAACCCGTATTTTAGTGAAAACAACCTTCATGAAAACCATTCCGCAGCACATCATCCGTCAAATCTTTATTTTATTGCTCATCATCATTATGGGAGGGCTTATTTTTCGTGAATTACTTCCCTATTTTTCTGGGGTTTTGGGAGCTATAACCCTTTATGTCCTGCTCCGTGGATGGATGGTAAAACTGGTTCGAAAAGGCTGGAATGTGAACTTGGCCTCTACCGTGTTGTGTCTTTTATCCTTTGTAGGCATTTTGCTTCCCATTTCTGGGGTCATCCTTTTACTAGGAAACAAAATAGGCCATGCAGTCAATAATTCGGAACGGGTGATTCATGCCCTTAAAGACCAACTGGAGCTATGGCAATCCCGGCTGGGATTTGATTTGGCTTCAAAAATCGATGTAGGTGCCATTTCCTCTTGGCTTTCCAAAAACCTACAAAGTGTGGCTGGAGGCACTTTTGAAGTGTTTATTGCCATAGGATTAATGTATTTCATCCTTTTTTACTTGCTAACCAATCGTTCCCTCATCAAAAATTCGATCGGTGATTATGTGCCGGTCAACAAAAAAAATTTAAAAGTCATCGGTGAGGAAATCAAAGCCATGGTTCGCTCCAACGCCCTGGGAATTCCACTCGTAGCAATCGCTCAAGGAATTGTAGCATTGATAGGCTTTTTGATTTTTGGGGTTGAAGATCCCTTCTTCTGGTTTGTGATCGTAACCATTGGCTCCATGATTCCATTTGTAGGGACCCTTATTGGAATTGTACCTGTATTCATTTTGGAAATTTCCTCTGGAAATAGTTTTACAGCCTGGGCCATTTTGATTTACGGATTGGTAGTAGTAGGATCCACGGACAATATCATCCGTCTATACGTTTTGAAACGTTTGGACAACGTGCATCCATTGATTACACTCATTGGGGTCATAGTAGGAGTGCCGCTCTTTGGATTTATTGGGCTTATTTTTGGGCCACTGCTCATTAGCCTGTTCTTGGTGCTGCTAACGATTTACAGAAAAGAATACCCTGAAGAAGAAAAGGCTTAATGGCCCATCCGTTGTTTACGGGCCAGCAGGGTGTTTTGTAAAAGCATTGCGATGGTCATGGGACCAACACCTCCGGGAACGGGCGTGATGAAGGAGGCTTTTTTGCTTACATTTTCAAAATCCACATCGCCTTTAATGACATAGCCTTTTGGATGGGAGGCATCGGGGACACGCGTAATCCCAACATCGATAACCACAACACCTTCCTTTACCATAGCTTCGGTTAAAAATTCGGGAATGCCCAAAGCGGCTATGATGATATCGGCCTTTTTGGTGAACTCGGCTAGATTTTCGGTATGGCTATGCGCTATAGTAACTGTACTATTTCCTGCTTTCCGTTTTTGGCTCATTAGGATACTCATGGGTCTTCCAACAATGTGGCTACGGCCTATTACAAGGGTATGCTTTCCTTTGGTTTCTACCTGAAAACGCTCCAATAGCTGCAAAATACCAAAAGGAGTGGCGGGTATAAACCCTTCCATATCCAATGCAATTTTTCCAAAATTTTCTGGGTGAAAGCCGTCCACATCCTTTCTGGGATCTACCGCCATCAATACTTTTTGCTCGTCTATTTGTTTGGGAAGTGGCAGTTGAACAATAAACCCATCAATGGCATCATCCTCATTCAATTCCCGGATTTTATCCAGTAATTCACTTTCGGTGGTGGTATTTGGCAAACGAATTAAGGTGCTTTCAAAACCCACGCGTTCACAAGCCTTTACTTTACTTCCCACATACGTAAGGCTTGCCCCATCATCGCCAACGAGCACCGCAGCCAAATGGGGGACTTTTTCTCCCCTTTCCTTCATTTGTTGCACATGTGCCGCAATCTCATTCTTGATGTCGTTGCTTACCTTTCTGCCATCCAATAAAGTCATAGCTGTTTTGTTTCAAAAAGTTAGTTGTCTATCGCATTTTTCCCATCATCTGCATCATCTTTCGGCCTCCACCTCCTTGCATCATTTTCATCATTTTACTCATTTGGTCGAACTGTTTCAGCAGTTGATTTACTTGTTGGACCGAGGTGCCACTCCCTTTCGCAATACGTTTTCTGCGGTTACCGTTAATGATGGCCGGTGTGGAACGCTCCAACGGAGTCATGGAATGGATGATGGCTTCAATGTGCTTGAAGGCATCGTCATCAATATCCATTCCCTTCAGGGCTTTTCCGGCACCAGGGATCATACCAATCAGATCTTTCATGCTGCCCATTTTCTTCACCTGTTGGATTTGCTTCAAAAAATCATCAAATCCAAATTGGTTTTTGGCGATTTTTTTTTGAAGTTTTCGAGCCTCTTCCTCATCGAACTGCTCTTGGGCCCTTTCCACAAGGGAAACTACGTCGCCCATCCCCAAAATCCTGTCGGCCATCCTAGCAGGGTGAAAGACATCAATGGCATCCATTTTCTCTCCAGTACCGATAAACTTAATGGGTTTATCCACCACACTTTTAATGGAAATGGCCGCTCC
>DJVA01000033.1 GCA_002440705.1 Flavobacteriaceae bacterium UBA6268
ACCCCCTCGGTGTAAACGAGGTGCTCTGAACCAGCTGAGCTAAGCGCCCTTGCTTTGTTAGCGGATGCAAATATAAGTTAGTTTTTAAAACCCGCAAACAATTACTCCAAAAAAACTACAAAACTTCAGCGACCACAAAGGTACTTCCCCCCACAAAAATCAAATCATCTTTTTTGGCTGATTTTTTAGCTGCTTTTAGCGCTATTTTAACCGAAGGAAAACCCTTTCCATGAAGCCCAAAATCCTTTGCTGTGGTTTGTAAGGCTTCCGCAGGTAAAGCCCTGGGAATGTTTGGTGCGCAGAAATAATACACGGCTTTTTTGGGAAAAAGTGGTAGCATTCGCTTCAAATCCTTATCGGTCAAGACGCCCATCACTACATGCAGTTTTTCAAAAGGTTCGAGAAGCAATTGCTGTAGTACTAATTCCAATCCTTCTTTGTTGTGAGCCGTATCGGTTAGTATTTTTGGATGTTTTCCCAACAATTGCCATCGTCCCAACAAACCCGTATTTGCAACCACCTTTCCAAAGCCATTTCGTAGGTGTTTGCCAGAAACCTTCCAGCCCATACCCTTCAAAACTTTAATCGCCGAAAGGACCGTGTGTTGGTTCCTTTGCTGATAGTGGCCTTTCAAATCGCAGGGGTAAAGAGCAAGTCCCTCCTCATCAGCAAAGGTTACAGACGCATTGTTTTTCTTGGCTATTTCCTCAAAAACGGGTTTGGTTTCCCATTGCGTTTCGCCAATAACCACCGGAATTCCGGGTTTGATGATCCCTGCCTTTTCATAAGCTATTTTTGCTAAGGTATCGCCTAAAAACTGGGTGTGATCCCACCCAATGTTCGTAATTACGGAAACTTCGGGGGTCACGATGTTGGTGCTGTCCAAACGGCCTCCCATACCAACTTCCACCACAGCGATATCTACTTGTTCTTTTCGGAAAAAATCAAAAGCCAGCCCTACCGTCATTTCAAAAAAAGACAACTGGTGGGTTTCAAAAAAAGTGCGATGCTTGTGAACAAAATTTGTAACCTCCCGCTTACCAATCATTTGTCCATTGATTTTGATCCGCTCCCGAAAGTCCTTCAAATGGGGAGAAGTGTACAAACCCACTTTATACCCAGCTTCCTGCAATATGGAAGCCAGCATGTGCGAGGTAGAACCTTTGCCATTGGTCCCTGCCACATGGATGCTTTTAAATGCTTTTTCGGGATGATGTAGGCATTTTGAAAGCAACCAGGCATTGTCCAAATTGGCTTTGTAAGCCGCTTGCCCTATGCGCTGGTACATGGGCAACTGAGCAAAGAGCCAATCCAAAGTTTCCTGATAGTTCATCACGAACTAACTTAGTGGACAATCAATTTTTTGGTGGCCTTCCTGTTATTCGATGAAAGCGTCACAAAATAAAGTCCGGCGGGCAGATTTGAAACGGAAATTGTTTTGGAATTCTCAGAGAATGCTTCGGAAAAGACTTCACTGCCTAATTGATTGTAAACCGTAAGCTTGCCTTCAATTGGTATTTCCAGTTGAACCGTTACATCTGCTGAAGCTGGATTGGGAAAGATACTTACATTGGTTTCGGTAAAATCTTCAACACCTATTTCTTGGATGATGGCCCTGTAAATAGACCTACCATAGGTTCCGGCATATAAATAAAATGGCGCAAAATCTTGTCCATATAAATCTGTTACAGGAACAGATGGCAAGCCACCATCCAAAGGAAACCAATCACCACCGGTATTAGAAGAAAATACTCCAACATCCGTTGCAATAAATAATTCCCCATAAATACTGGAATAATTTTCAAAATCATTCACAGGGATATCGGGCAAGTTGGTAGAAATATCTTGCCAGGTCGCGCCTCTATCTTCACTGTAAAATAGGTGTCCTAGATCTTCCCCGTATCTATATCCTGAAAAAGAAACATAAACACGATCTGAAAAACTAGAATCATAAGTTGCTTCCACTTTAGTAACCCAACGATTCGGCAAAGAAGCCGAGAGATTGATCCAATTGGCCCCTCCGTCATCGGTACGCCACACATTGCCATCGTCTGTTCCTACATAAATGAGGTTAGCATCTTCTGCAGAAACATCGATTGTGGTAATGGTACCGTAATTCAAATTTCCACCCCCTGGACCATTGGTTAAATCGGGACTGATGGGCGTCCAATTCCCAGCGCCATTGGTTGTTTTATAGACCCGTTGGGTTCCAGTATAGAGTATATTAGAATCATTAGGGTCGAAGGTGATGGGGGTATCCCAATTTTTACGATCCCCATTGGAAATTCCTGTGGTAGCATTAAAAAAGGAAGCACCCCCATTCGTAGACTTACCGATGTTCCCGTATTGGGAAAGGGCGTAAATAATATCCGGGTTATTGGGGTCCACCAAGGGTTGAAAACCATCCCCTCCATAAATGATTTGCCAATCATTTGCACTTCCCGTGAGCGTCCTGGAAGTACTGTTATCCTGTGCACCTCCATAAATTCGATTATAATGTTCATACTCGTTAAAAATTCTGTAGAACTGTGTAATGGGCAGCTTTTCGTTTTTGGTCCAAGTGGCACCGGCATCCGGGCTTTTAAAGAATCCTCCATCATTGCCCAACAGTACTTCCCCCGGAACATTGGTATTGAATGCCAACGTATGCTGATCGACGTGGGCATTTACAAATACATTGGACCAAGTGGTCCCGCCATCCGTAGATTTCTGAACCTCAAAATCGACATTGTAAATGGTGTTCTCGTCGGTTGGGTCTATGACAATGCCCCGAAACCACCAGTGAAACCCAATATTGGTCAATGATCCCGAATTGACGGCCGTCCAGGTATCACCCCCATCGGAAGTTCGATAGACCCCTTGAATGCTGCCATTGGCATCGGCATATCGTGCGTAGAGGACATTGGGATTGGATTGGGCAATGTCGATACTGATGCGCCCTTTTTCAGACGCCATGGATGGCAATCCATTGGTCAATTCGGTCCAATTGTCCCCTCCATCGACACTCCGGTAGATGCCTGAGGTTTCTCCTCCATACTGTCGGTATTGGGGCCTACGGATGCGTTCCCAAGCCACGGCATACACAATGTTCCCGTTGGATGGGTGGATGGCCATATCGATAATCCCCGTAGAATCGCTCACAAAGAGTTGCTGCTCCCAGGTATCGCCACCGTCCAGTGATCGATAGACGCCACGATTGGTATCGTTCCTAAAAAGCGGTCCCATGGCACCTGCAAACAGGATGTCGTCATCATTGGGGTCGATGACAATTTTACTGATGCTTCCCACATCGGCAAGCCCTTTGTTTTCCCAACTGCTGCCCCCATTGGTGCTTTTGTAAATACCATCCCCATCATAAGCTAACGAGCCCCCGCCTGCATTGGGTTCTCCGGTTCCGGCCCAAACGAGACTGGTGTTATTTTTTGAAATGGCGATATCGCCAATGGCCAATACATCCTGCCCATCGAAAATTGGAGTCCAGGATGTGCCCCCATCAGTGGTCTTAAAAATGCCTCCTGAAGCTGCGCCGACATAGTAAGTTTGAGTTTGATCTATTGGAATTTCAATATCCGTCACACGCCCACCAATATTCTCAGGACCTACAAACTCCCAAGAACCTCCAGATCTTGTTTGTTGTTGTTTTTTCCATTGAATCGCTTCTTTGTAGGCCTCGGTTTTGATCTGACCCGTGGGATAGGCGCGTTGCATGAATAAATAATCTTCTGGAAATTCTTCCAATTCGGTTGGGCTCCATTCTTGACGTTGGTTGCAGGAAAAGGCCAACCCGGCAAAAAATACAATGTAGAGTAGCTTCATGGTTCAATTTTCCATAAAGATACTTGATTCGGAAGAAAAATTGTTATTCGGAAAGTTTGAAATTGTAGATGATCTTCCCAATTTGTTTCGCCGGGGCATTGGAATCAGAATTAAACCGAGTTGCCAATGCGGCACGTTCTGCAGGCTCCAACAAACAACGGGAATTGTTTGTGGTTCCTCGAACCCCAGCCTTCGCACTAATCACCTTTCCAGAACGATCTACTTCAATACTTACCACCACCTTTCCAGCTTCATTGCAATCCTGTTGAAATTTTTCTTTATTCAGAGCCTTGCGTCCACCTAGCAAATAGTTGCCATCACCATCCAATCCCTTACCCGTACCATAGTAACTATTGGCATTGGGATCGCCGGAAGGGTCTCCTTTATCGCCTGCTTTGTTGTCATTGCCTTCACTGCCATCGGACTTCCCATCATTTTTAGGTCCGTTGATGAGACTGGATAAAGCATCCGTTGTGGACTTGTCTGGTTTAGGATCCGGTTTTTTGGGTTCTATCTTTTTAGGTTCCTCCTTGGGCGTTTCCTTGATTTCCTCTTTTTTCTTTTCCTTTTTGATTACTGGAGCATCCTCGGTTTCCTGTGTCACCACCTCTTCATTGATTTCGGTTTTCGTCTCTGGAATAGGTTCTGGCGTAGTTTCCTTTGGGGCCGTTTTGATGGGCTCTGTGGGTTGATCATTTCCCTGTCCAAAGTCTGTCGTACCAAAATTAACAGCAATCCCGCTTTCCAGGGGAGGATCCAAATACTTCATCCCAACGTAGAACAACAACAACAAAATAATGACATGCAATACCACGGTAAGGAGCATGCTCTTGCGCTTATGTTCGGTATCCAATACACTCATATCAATTGGGCCTCACAGCCAAAACCACTTTATAGTTATTTTTATTCGCAATCTCCATCACAAAAACAGCATCTTCTATAGGCACGCCCTCTTCGGCGCGCAAGATGATGGTTGGCTCGGATTGATTGGCCAGAACACTTTTCAACTCCTTTTCTATGGTATATTCGGAGACGCGTTCTTTGTTCACATAATAAGCCCCATCTTTGGTAATACTTACCGAAGCCTTTTGTTGGTGTGTGGTTTTTCCTTTGGCTTTGGGAAGTATCATTTCCAAAGCCTCGGGGGTTATTGTGGGGGAAGTAAGCAGGAAAAAAACCAACAACAGAAACACAATGTCTGTCATGGAACTCATGCTAAATTCCGCCTTAACCTTATTTCTACCGCGTAAATTCATTAAGCAGGTTCATTGAGTAAATCCAAGAAATCTACCGCCGTGGCTTCCATTTGATGGACCACCTTATCCGTTTTCACCACCAAGTGATTGTAACCGATGTAAGCGATAATCCCAACAATTAAACCAGCTACGGTCGTTGTCATAGCCGTATAAATGCCTTCTGCCAAGCTTCCCATTTCAGCCTGCCCGCTGCTGGTGGCCAACTGGTGAAAGGCCAAAACCATTCCTATTACCGTTCCCAAAAATCCTATCATGGGCGCTGCGCCGGCAATGGTAGCCAATATGCTTACATTTTTCTCAAGTTTGTAAACCTCAAGCCTTCCCGCATTTTCAATGGCGGTGTTGATATCGTCCAACGGACTTCCAATTCGGGAAATTCCTTTTTCGGTAAGGCGGGATACGGGTGAATTCTGCTGTGCACATAGTACTTTTGCGGCTTGGATATTTCCTCCAGAAACATGCTCCCGTATTTGATTCATAAAATTATTGTCCATCTTGGTAGCCGCTTTGATGGCAAAAAGCCTTTCAAAATAAATATAGACGGCAACAAACAACAGCACAAACAAAACAGCGATAATTATTTGTCCGCCCAAACCTCCACTCATGATTAAATCCATGATGGAGAGTGTTTTTTCAGTGACTTCAGGCTCCAATTCCTGCAATGCAGCATCGGCACCTTCTTGTAAAAAGAAGTTTAGCATAGTAAGTTATTGTTATTTGGTTAACGGGTGAAGTACTTGGAAATTGTTAGGCGTGATGAAATAATACCCGTTCAAAAAGCAGAAAAACCCCAGCACCCGCAATAAAGCCAGCAAAAGCCAGCCATGCTATTTTTCGGAGGTACCAGATAAAGTCGATTTTTTCCATGCCCATGGCGGCAACACCTGCGGCAGAACCTATAATTAGCATGCTGCCTCCGGTTCCGGCAGAGTAGGCAATAAAATGCCAAAGTACCGCGTCCATAGGATACACATTGCCGTCGTACATCCCCATGGAAGCTGCGACCAAAGGTACATTGTCTATGACGGCGGACAAAACCCCCAAGAGCATGACAACGATGTCTTGGTTGGGAATAGCGGCCTGAAGTGCTTCAGCCATGTAACGGAGTGTTCCAACCGATTCCCCATTTTCAATCACTCCATATACTAAGGTTTCCAAACCTGCGACAGCCATCAAAATACCGAGAAAGAAGAGGATGCTGGAGATTTCAATCCTGGAAAGTGCCTTGTGGGCAGAATACAAATGCCTGCGTTCCCTACTGAAATCTTCTTCGGGGTGGATGTATTCAGAAACCAACCATACCACGCCCAAGGCAAGCATCATACCCATATAGGGAGGCAAATGCGTAAATGTTTTGAAAACGGGAACCGAAACTATCATCCCCAAGCCAAGAAATAACATGGTTCGGCTGCTCAACAATTTTTCCGCAACCATATCCTCTGTGGCATCTACTTCAATATTTCCTTTGAAAGGTTTCATGAAGGAAGCCAACACGAAAGGCAACGCAAAACAAACTATGGAAGGTAGTACCACAAATTCAATCAACCCGGAAGCGGACACTTTTTTGGCAATCCAGAGCATCGTAGTCGTTACATCCCCAATGGGCGACCAAGCACCCCCAGCATTGGCGGCAATGACTATTAAAGCAGCATACCAAAGACGGTCTTCCCTTTTGTTAATTAGTTTTCTCAGTAAGGTGATGAGTACAATGGTGGCGGTCAAATTATCGATGATGGCTGAAAGAAAAAATCCCAGCACCCCAATTATCCATAATAACTTAACCTTGCTTTTGGTTTTGACAGCGCCCTTAAGTACTTCAAACCCTCTATGAAGGTCAATGATTTCAACGATGGTCATGGCACCAATCAAAAAGATCAGGATTTCTGCAGTTTTTCCAAGATGGTGCAGCAAGGTGTTTTCAAAACCTTCCAGCGCTTCTTCCCCACCCTTTGAAAAATCAAAAATAAAATCGTGCGAATCTATGACATTGAACCATCCCGAAGTAAAACCAACAGCCAATGTAGCCCAAATAAGAGCTGCCATGATCAAGGCGGGCACAGTTTTGTCTAATTTTAAGGGATGTTCGAGGGTAATGGATAAATAGCCGATAACAAAGATGAGTATGATGATCGATTCCATAAGGCAGGATTAGTTGTGCTCTAAATTAACTGATTCAAGGCAATTTCAAAAGCAGTTTTACTGATATTTGTTTTTGTGCTGCTATTGTCGAAGGTATTTTGAATGGCATTTTTGATAGTCATGGACGTATCGTTGAAAATGGCCTCATCGGTCATTTGAACTTTGCGTTCCATAAAATAAGCAAAGACCCTGGCCATTCCACAATTACTGATAAAATCCGGGATCAAGCTCACCCGTTCATCGGTATATTCCATAATGGGGCCAAAGAAAATCTCCTTATCGGCAAAAGGCACGTTGGCTCCACAGCTAATTACTTCCAATCCAGAACCCATCATACAATCTATCTGTTCCTTGGTAATTAACCTAGATGCCGCACAGGGCGCAAAAATTTCGGCAGGTAATGACCAAATTTGCTCGTTGATGGCCTCGAAGGGGATCAGATTTTTACTTTCCAAGGTATTCCCATCCCTTTGAAGGAACAAGTTCTTGATTTCTTCAAAACTGAAACCTTCTTCATGGATGAGGCCTCCATGGCGGTCAATGATGCCAACGATTTTAACACCCATCTGGGCCAAATAGTAAGCAGCCGACCCGCCCACATTGCCAAAACCCTGTATAACTGCGCGTTTTCCTGCCACATTGCCGCCATAAATGGCGTAATAATGACGTATTGCCTCAGCAACCCCGTAACCGGTAATCATATCGGCTACCGTATATTTCCTATGGATGTCGGGCGAGTAATTTGTATTTTCCAAGACTTTGATTACCCCTTGGCGTAACTGGCCAATGCGATTGATCTTATCGGCCTCCGAAGGATTGAAATGTCCGTTGAAAACCCCTTCCTGTGGGTGCCAAACACCACTTTCCTCGGTAATGGGAATGACCTCGTGAATTTCATCCACGTTTAAATCGCCCCCCGTACCATAGTAAGCTTTCAAAAGTGGCGAAACGGCTTTGTACCATCGTTCCAAAACCCCTTTTTTGCGCGGGTCGCTAGGATCAAAATTGATTCCCGATTTGGCCCCACCTATTGGAGGACCAGAGACGGTAAATTTGACTTCCATGGTTTTAGCCAAACTCAAGACTTCATTGAAATCCAGTCCAGGACGCATGCGTGTTCCCCCTCCCGCAGCTCCGCCACGGAGGGAATTGATGACCACCCAGCCTTGGGCTTCGGATTCAGGGTCGTTCCAATGAAAAACTATTTCTGGGGTTTTGTCTTCGTACTTTTGGAGAAGTTCTTTCATAAGGGATACAAAGTGAACAAAGATAAAAATTTGAAGAGGTTTTAATTTACTTTCAGATCAATAATAATGAAAAAATAACCTTAGAAAGAATTACGGTTCTTTACTCATAATCCCTAAAGCTGCCTAACTCCTTTTGAATTAGCTCTTTCCAAGTATCATTTGCCTGAAAATCATTGCCATGCTGGGTCTCTCGATCGTATTTTTTTTGCATTTCCCTGCAGAGCGCCGAGTACTCCTTAAACTCTGAATAATAGACGGAAAAACGCTTCTCTCCCTGGCTCTTTAATGTTTCAAAGCGCTTTCTTAGCTTTCTAGCGAAGAGTTCCGCAATATCGAAATGAGTTTGTTCGTGACGCAATAAATTTTCCGTACGTTTATTCACCCAAGAATGGTAGCAATAAAAGTTTGCCACAACCGATAGTTTCTCGTGATTTTGAATATGATCCTCTTCGTCAACCAATACATTTTCGGGAACCACCACAATTTTATAGGAAGTCATGGCATTTCCAATGGGATCGTTCCAGTCTACGGCATCTTTAAAATCGTCCCAAACTAATTGCCTGCTTTTATCCCAAGTAATGATCGAATCATTTTCAACGCCCTTGATGGTTTGCGCACTCATGTTTACACAAAAGCTGAGAGTGAAAAGCAGAAAGGCTATAAAGTGCTTTTTTTCCATGTGTTAAAAATAAACAATTCCACAAGAATGGTCTTTTGATGCCCCGGTTACGCTGGCCAAACAATTCACCTCATTCCGCAAGCGCAACACCCCCAATAGTCCAAAAACCAATGCTTCCTTGAACTCGATAAGTGTTTTATCCGGGATTTGTATTTGCAATTTTTTCCTTTTTGTAAGCTGCAGTAATAAAAATTGATTGTAAGCTCCCCCTCCCGTAACCAAAATGGTTTCCTGTTCTGAAAATTGCCTCGCTAATTGTTCAGCCACATGCTCCGTAAATGTTCGCAGTATGTTTTGTGGGGTTTCGGTCGATGCTTCCAAAATTGGAAAAACCTGTTCCTGAACCCATTCCACCCCTAATGACTTAGGAAAACCAGCTTGATAAAATGGCAGGGCATTCAAACGATCCAGAAGGTCTGCATTCACAATCCCGCAAGCTGCCAACTGGCCTTCGGCATCGTAGGGATGTCCCAATTTTTGTGCATAATGGTTCAGCACCACGTTTACGGGGCAAATATCGTACGCAATGCGCTTTCCATCCTTTTCAAACGAAACATTGGCAAAACCACCCAAATTCAGGCAGCTATCATAATTTCCAAAAAGCAAGCGATCTCCTATCGGTACCAACGGCGCTCCCTGTCCGCCCAATGCCACATCCTGGACTCTAAAGTCACAAACCACAGTCTGTTTCAGTTTTTGTGCCAATAGCGGCAGGTTTCCAATCTGGAGTGTGATCCCTTTTTCAGGTTGGTGCAGAATGGTATGTCCATGACTGCAAACTGCATCCAATTTTTGGATTCCCTTTTTCTGAATGAATGCAGCAATGATTTCCGAAAGGTAATCGGTATATGCTTCATTGAAACGCTGCAATTCATCATCAGAATAATGGAGTGAATCTTCCAAAGACCGCCTCCATGTATCAGTATAGGCAATGGTTTCGGCTGTTTCAATTAGATAACTCCATGAACCATTCGGAGCCTTAATAAATCTGCAAAATGCCAAATCCACGCCATCCAGGGACGTACCGCTCATCACTCCCAAAACCCTATACTTTGATTGTTGCATCACCGTAAAAATAATAGGTTTTATTGAAAATCTACTGGCAAAAAAGTATCTTTGCAGCCAGTACGAAAACGTTTTAGTAAAACTCCAACAATTATGGATTTCAGTCTTTCCGAAGAACACCTTATGATTCGCGATGCTGCGCGCGATTTTGCCAAGACCGAACTACTGCCCGGTGTAATCGAACGCGATACCCATCAAAAATTTCCCGCCGAACAAGTCAAGAAAATGGGCGAGTTGGGTTTTATGGGCATGATGGTCGATCCCAAATATGGCGGCGGGGGCATGGACACCATTTCCTATGTGTTGGCGATGGAAGAATTGAGCAAAATTGACGCTTCCTGTTCTGTGGTCATGTCCGTAAATAATTCGTTGGTGTGCTATGGCCTTCAGAAGTATGGAACAGAAGACCAGAAAGAAAAGTACCTCGTCCCATTGGCCACTGGAGCCAAATTGGGCGCTTTCTGTTTGAGCGAGCCAGAAGCTGGAAGTGACGCCACTTCCCAACGCACCAGTGCCATCGATAAAGGAGACCACTATGTATTGAACGGCACCAAAAACTGGATTACCAATGGCGGCAATGCCGACTATTACTTGGTCATCGCACAAACCGATCGAGAAAAAGGACACCATGGCATCAATGCTTTTATTGTTGAAAAAGGCTGGGAAGGTTTTGAAATTGGCCCGAAGGAAGATAAGCTTGGAATTCGTGGCAGTGATACCCATACCTTAAATTTCAACGATGTGAAGGTTCCTAAGGAGAATCGCATTGGCGAAGACGGTTTCGGGTTTAAGTTTGCCATGAAAACCCTGAGCGGAGGTCGCATCGGGATTGCCTCACAAGCCCTGGGAATTGCGGCTGGCGCTTACGAATTGGCCAGGGACTATTCCAAAATACGAAAGGCTTTTGGCACGGAAATATGCAACCACCAAGCCATTGCCTTCAAACTGGCCGACATGCTTACCCAAATCGAAGCTTCCCGCCATTTGGTGATGAAAGCTGCTTGGGATAAGGACCAAGGAAATAATTACGACCTCAGTGGGGCCATGGCCAAGTTGTATGCTTCACAAACCGCCATGAACGTAACGGTGGAAGCGGTACAGATACACGGAGGAAATGGGTATGTGAAGGAATACCATGTAGAGCGTTTGATGCGCGATGCCAAAATCACCCAAATTTACGAAGGCACCAGCGAGATCCAGAAGATTGTGATTTCGAGGGGGCTTTTAAGGGATTAATTGATTTTTCAAAATATGAAAAACGCCCGGTATCTTTGCCGGGTTTTTTTATTTCTGAAGTTTTACTGCGTAACAAAACCCTAAAATTTTAGACTAATCCACCGTACTTTTCCAAAAGGTGTTACTTAACTCAATTTTTTTACCGAAATTAACAGTCCAAAAATTTAGACTAACCCATAAATAGCCATACCCATGTCCGACGATTTCGATTTACTGGAAACCGATTCCTCCTCGCAAAAAGACCAAAAGGTAGCAGTGGATTGGGGCAAAGCCGTGGACCAAATGAAGTCCAAGCTCGCCCAAGAAGACGATCCCGAAATGCGCCAAAAAATACTGAACGCTACCCTCGACGATGTCGTGGGCATGGCCGAAAAGGACCGAAGCTCCCTCTTGGAGGCCATCAAGGATTTAACCGATTACCAAGAGGAAGTCGGGATTATCTTCGAAAAGTTCTCTACCCTTAATGCCGCAGAGCAAAAAGTCATTGACGATGCTCAAAAACGGTTGGAGCGGGCCAAAATAGAGCTGGAAGATGCCGAAAAGGTAAAAGACAACTGGTGGAACAACCTCTGGGGACGCAAATCGCGTATCAAAAATAAGCAGAAAGAATTGGAAGCCGCTCAAAAGGACCGTGAAGCGGCCGATATGAAAGCCAAGCAAATGTTTCAGGAACGCATTGAAACCGCCGATGTACAGACCTTGCTCAGTGAACTATCCTATAAAAGCCAAGCGGCCGTGACCCGATTGAAAAACCGGGAAGTGGAAATCAAGGAAGTGGAAGACAAGCTGCAGGTGGCCATTGTGGAAGCTAGTAAAAACCACACCAAAGCCCTTGAAAAGAAAAAAGAGACCGAAGACAAACTGGAAGAACAATATGCACTTTTAAAGCAAGCACGCTTGGAACTGGAGGAGATTTCCGATAAGCAATCTACAGCCTACAGCGAAGCCATTGGTAAAATCACCGAACTGGAGCAAAAAGTGGAAGAACTGGAAGGTTTAAAAAACGCCTATACCACCCTCGCTGCCAGTAAGGACAGTTTTGTGCACAAGCACAACTTAACCATCAAAGTATTGACCTCCTTGCGCAGCAACCTGCAATCCCATCGTGCGAAATTGAAAAGCGATACCGACGAGCGTTTGAAATATTACGACGGTTATGTGGTGGCCTTAAAAGCCCGTACCGACCAAGAATTTGCCGCCATTTTGGAACACCTGGGGGTAAAAACCGACGAACACATCGGTCAAACCCTAGCCGCCATGCACAGTGCCAGTGCCAAAGCCCGTCAGGAAATGATGGACAACATCCCAGTTCACGAAAAAGTGATGCAAGGCATTTACAGCAGCTATGCCGAGTCGCTTCAGGAAATTAGAGAGAAGGATGCTGAAATCCAAAAGAATTTTGCCGATCGCTACGGCATCGATATGAAGGAAATTTTTGAAGAATTCTATGCCAGTGATGGCAACAAACCAAATCCAGATCCCGAGAAAGCTCCTGAAAACCCTAAACCTTCCGGAGAGGACGACCTGCTTGGATAAAAAACTGATGCTTTAACAATGCAGGGTTAGGAATCTTCCTAGCCTTGCACCAAAGCGCTCAATAAAAATGTCCATCAACCAAATTGTAACACCCCTGGATAGTGCTGTTCTTGAAACCAAGGAACAGTACCAGGTGTATTTTAAAATTGTAAAGCACGCCTTTGGGGAACTCTTCAAGCGGATTGCCGAGCGCACTATTTGCAACCCTCTGGAAATTTCCTTTTTGGAACAGTATGGTGAGCTCATTACCTATTCCTTGGAAGCTTTTCGCATCAAATACCTGTATGATGAAGAGGAAAAAATGAAAATCGACCTTACCGAATCCGGTTTTCCAAACTATTTGGAGTTTCGTTATTTGGTGAACGATTTGGAACTTAAAAACGAGCACATCCGCAAACTTCCAAAAATTGATGTACTTAGGGAGGAATTTCTAGAGTCTTTATTGAAATACAAAACCCCAGTTTCAAGGCAAAAATTAGAGCAAGCTGCCTCCATCATTTACTACACATCCGTTGATGCCCGCTATATTTTCAAACGGTTTGTTCAGGGAAAAATCCAAAGGATTGAAAATAATTCGGAAGCACCTTACCTCGTTAGTTGGTCTTTTTACGATGTCACTTACAATCGCCCTTTTGTGTGCTTTATGTATTTCGACTTAAACAAAACCTCGGTCGAAGAATACACCCAAGAAATTTATGAAGTGCTCGAAAAAGTGGCCGACCGGGACATGAAAATGGACATGATGGCCTATGCCATCGATAAAAAATTGCCCAAGTTAATGCCTAAAAAACTTCGGAAAATCGATTTGGGACCCATCCACAGTGTCTTCGCCAAGGACGAATTGATGGTCACCCATTGCATTTTGCAGGGCATTGTCAATAAAGTTTTGAAGCTTTCGTCCCATGCCATTTCATTGACCGTTGAAGACATTGTTTCCTCTGGCAATTTTACGGAAGGAAGCTTTTTCAGTAAGCAACATTTGCAGATTTGGGATACCCAAAAAGCACAGAATTACCTTTTTTGTCCCCACCGTGTAATGCAATTGCTTTATGACCGGATCCCCGATCATTTAAATACCTTAACCCAAGAACCCATTGAAATCCCCGATTTAACATTGTAACATGGAACACAACACCACATTCCCCATCAAAATAGCCGAACTCAATACCCTTAGGGACGAGGCCACTTCGTACCTGAAAGGCGTGCAATGGGACCAGAGTTACAAAGCCAAAAATCGGGATCAGAAAGGCAAGGACGATTCCATTTTGCTGTACTTATCAAAAGCTACCGGGAATGCGACCAGCGAAGTAGTTTCGGTGTCCAAGACCATTCTCGCGCTCAAAAAGAAAATGTTGCCCGATTCGGTGGCCATCCCCATATACCTTAACCAATCCCTTTTTGCCTTACAGGAAGCCATCACCATTGGGTTGTGGTTAAGGGACAGTTACTATGACGCCTCTGGGCTTACCAGTTTGAACGAACGGAAATCGGCCTTGGACCATGCTGAGCGAAGAGAATTTGACAGCAAGCAGCAAACCGCTACTGCCTTCATGCTTTTTGGAACTGCTTACCGACTGCTTTATGACTTGAAACCCTTAACAGACGATTTGAGCGTCATGAAAAACAAGTTTGCAGGAATCCCGGAACTGTCATTACTCTCACCCATCAAGGGAATTTCATGTTTGTTGTTTTATTATGACAAGTATTTGAACCATCCCGACTTGATTGCCAACGATAAGGACATGCTCAATTTTACCGTGGTGTTTTTTGAAGGAATCATTGCCGAAATCCAATTGCGGATTGGTTCGTTGGAATATACCGAGAGCATCACTGATCGTACCTTTAAACTAGAGAAGAGCGAGTTTGCGGTTTCAGGATGGGAAAATGTTTTTGAAGGAACTGCCAAAAGTGTCGAATTCAACAAAATCCAGTTCGAAGAAATTGTAGGAAACCGGGACGCTAAACATTTCGCCCGACGCCTCACCGAGCGACTTTTGAGTTACGATTTTACAGCAAAGAAAAACCCTTTTCAGGAATTGGGTGGCTTCATGCCGGTATTTATGGGCTACGGGATTCCCGGTACTGGAAAAAGTATGTTGATTGCCGCCATTGCCACACGATTGAAAGAGCATTGCGATAACCTGGAAATTCCCTTTCTGTTCCATCCCATGCCAGATACGCTCATATCAACCTTCCAGGGGGGTTCTGCAGAAAAAATGGTGCAATGGATGAAACCCTTACAGGATCCTTCCCGACTCATTTTCGCACCCATCGACGATGCCGAAAACAACCTTCAGGAACGTACCGCTCAAGGGGTTTCTGCAGGGGTGAAGGAGGTGATTGGCGTATTTTTACGATACACCGAAGGGGCCTACGCGGTCAATTATGGCAACAGTTCCATTGGCCTATTTACCAACCTTCCCGAAATGTTGGATAAAGCAGTGATTTCAAGGGTACAAGGACGCTTCAAGATTGATGGGGCCCGAACCCTCCCCGATTTTATCGACCAGGATTATTTATGGTGGCGAAAAATTGAAAAGACCATGCCTGGCTTTGTGAACATGAAGAACCCTTCTGATTATCAATACTTGAGTGCCCAGGGATGGGCCAAGAATCTGGGTGAAATTTTAAGCCATACCGAAAAACCCACGGAAGAGCGTGTCTTGGAAATCTATGAAAAAACTGAAGTGAAGCACCCCACCCAAGAACATGCCTTTTATGCCGAATTGTATCAGAACATCCAAAAAACCTTTCCTTTCTTTTCTTCCAGGGACATTAGGAACATCCAAAGTGCCGTTTCCTTGCGATTGACGGACTTTGATTTGCCCAAGGATTGGTTTGAACATCCTGATGTATATTTCAAAAAGGACTATGATTCAAAGTTCGGAATGCTTCAGGAATTGATGAAATCGAACATGAAGGGACTTAGTTTCTCAGACATTAGAAGGCAAGAAGTGATTCGTTATTTGGACAATGTGGCCACCATCGCCGATACCGATTTCAAACGAAAAGTAGACCAACGCGTCCACGAATTGAATGTGCAATTGGAGGCCCGACGCATTTTTGAACAAGAGGAATGATGGACAAGTTAAAGGCAGCGGGATTGTTTGGAGGGGCCTTGGTACCCGTATCGGGTTCGTTGGCACAACGCTACAATGACTGTCTGTCACTCTTGGGTATGGAACCCACGCAACTTTCAAGTTTTTCCATTGACGCCATGGGTTGGAGCCCCGAAATTGCCGAGGAAAAGCAAGAACCCTATTACCTCAACATCGGCGAAGCCAATAGCAATGCCATTATCATTTCGCCTGCCCAGGAAGGCAAACCGGTACACAAGCCTTTTCATAGCTTCGACCGCGACATCATGGAGGCCATTTTTGCTGCTTACGGTCAAGAAATCAGGGACATTACCAAAAATGCTGCTATTTGTGTGCAATTGGACCAAAATGTGGATGCCTATTACGAACCGTTTGATTTGTTGCAATACCAAAAACTATCACTTAGTTTTACCATAACCCACGATTTGCTGGAAAAGCAAAAGGAACAAATTACCTTGGTGGAAACCTTCCTGGAAGGGAACCATTTTATCGATCAGCAATTGCATGAAAAACTACTGCGATCTGCCCAACAATATGGTGATTTGCGCCACAGAAAATTACAATTGGAGCCCATTGTCTTGGATATTAAATCTTTCTATACCAAGGCTTTTGGGGGAATCTTTGTACTTCGGGATTTTATAACGGACCTCATTGTTTTTGAGTCGATGGAAGTATTTGAGAAAGCCATCAGGGATACGGTGCATGAAGTGAACCTATTCCATGTAAGCCATAACGAATTGACCGCAGCATTGGTGAACCAACTTATCGCCGATTTCGACATTAAAAGAGCAGCCAAGACCGAACGGTACGCACGCATTAAAAAGCAGTTCTTTGTGGAACACCTTCCCAAGACCATCGACCGCCCATTGGACGAGGTGCTGGACAGTCCCTTTTTGTTCAAAAAATATTTGAACGAACTCGATCCCGAAACGCAAAAGAAAATTTTGAGCGTGGAAATTTACAACCAACGGAAAATTGTGGAACGGGAACTAAAAATCAATGAAGTGGTGGATCCAGAATATACCAAGGCCTTATTGGAACCACATTCCTCATTGGAAGAAGAACAGAAAGAACTTATCTGGAAATTGCTTACCAGAATGATTCCCAAAGACCCATTACATGTATATTGGTACAACAAGGAACAATTTTACGCCCTATTCAAAACCTGGCCCGAATCTTATCAGGACTGGGTAATAGGTTGTATATTGGATCATCAAAACACAACGGTATGACACTCGAAATCATTGTATTTATCCTGGCCATCCTTTTTGGGATTGTTTGGTACTGGCGCGAATCGAAAAGCAACAAAACTTATCGGTTTTTCAATAAGCTCATGCACGCTAAAGACCTTCAAATGGACCACGAAAACCCCAAAGGTTTTGTACATCACCAACCTTTTTTGATGCGGTTGGTATGGGTAACACTTTTCTTCGTGGCCATAGCGCTCTTGGTGAGTGTGGCAACTCCCATCAACGGGTTTTACGTTCAGTATTTTGCATCGGCAATCGTAGGCACACTCATTGGCACCTACATCGCTTCCGCTTTTTTTGTGGCTTCGGAAGGGATGAAAAAGAAAAACATCGAAAAGATGATCGAGAAAGGAAAGGATTTTGTGGAAGAATTGACGGATGGCGATTCGGAAACCATTGAAATTGAAGCCAAAGAAGTACCTGAATCTTTGGAAGAAAAAACCGACGAACCCAATAAAAAAAGTGCCCGCGATCGATTGAAGGACAAAGGAATGATTAAATAGCAATACCATGTTGAAACGATACTGGAATAAGGGAAAAAAGCAAAAACGGATCATCATCATTGGTGGGATAATTCTGCTATTACTGCTTTTCTTTTTAAGGGACGATTACCAGCCTGCCTTATTATTTTTAAGGAAATACATCTTCATGATTTTGGTGTCGCTCCTCTTTTTGTGGTTTACGATTTCCAAATTTAGGAAGGCCCCAAGTGCTGGAAGGAGGATTCTCATTTTTTTAGGAATCATTGCATTTTTTACAACAGGTTGGTTTTTTGGATGGAAGCATGAACTTTACCAATACATGCAGAGTTACAACATTTTCAAGCACCTTAATCGCATCGAGCTCAACGAGTTGCCCCTTACCCGAAACGAACGCATACAACCCTTCAACAACATCTTGACCATGGCCTACGAGTCGGTTGGTGAAACCCAGGAGGTGTCCCTTCCCCAATTAGTAAGGGTTGACTCCACCAATCAATGGACCATGGCCGTACAACCTTCCGAGGAATATTTTTGGCAACGGATGAACGACAATACCGACGAGCTTTTTACAGTGGAAAGTACCTCGCCCTTTCCTCGCTTTGCTGGTGAAAATAGGATTCCGGTAACGTTCTCCATCGGTGAATCAATGGCCTTTAGCCGGAATACCTACAATGCCGTCGTGCAACGGTTCAACATTTTTCAATTGTTTACCATGGAACCCAGTGATGTTTTTTACATGAAAAATGATATGGGACAATGGGTTGAAGTGGTGAGCCTTATTAAGTGGAAGGGATTCTTTTTTCCGTACCCCACCTATGGAGGTATCATGGTCATCGATCAAGGGAAGCACAACTTTAAGGATTACATGGAACGTATTACCATTGGAAAGGGTACGTACATCCCGCCCTCCGAAATTCAGAACCATCCCTTTTTGATGCGGCAAAATACCTTGGCCGAAAAGATTTCGCGACTGCAAGCACAATCGCTTCAATTTTTAGCAGGATTTACCGATCCGCTGCCCTGGAACAAGGAAACGGCTGTTAAAATTCCCGATTTGAAAGACGATGAAAACTGGCAGCCTTTTGTGACCGATTTCGATTTCTCGGGCATGGGCCTCGATGCCTATGATGGACTCTATCATTGGTTTGGATTGGAACCCATCGGGGACGAACGCACCAGTCTTTCCTTTAGTGTCATGATCCCTGCCGATGGAACCGACAAATTGTATTACTACAACCATGGCGCCAAAAAAGAAGGCATGGCGGGTGTTTCGGCCATGCCGTTGAAAGTAGTGGAATCACGCAAGGAATATGATTGGAGCGTGAACTACCCAGTGGAATTTCGACCGTTCATCAAATACATTGGAGGACGAAAGCGATTATTTGTACTGTGTACGGTTACGGCAAGACGGGAAGACAGTAAGAAGTTTGATGGGGCCGCTACTCCCGACTTGGCTTTGGTGGATTCGCAATACCGAGATGTGGTGTGGATCGACGCCAAACACCCTTCCCAATGGGAAACGACCATTTTAAATCAACTGGGCGAAACCTGGAAAGCTTCAGAAAAACTAAAAGATGAGGATGTTTGGCCTACCAGGACCGACTTGGATGTTACCAAAATGCGGGATTCACTTCGCATAGACACTATAACGGAAAAGATGGAGCAGTTTGGAGATTCCTTAAACTAGCTACAAAAAGAAATTCCACACCAACCCAAATCTTATTACGGCATCACGATACGGATATCCCGGTGCCGAGTAGTGCTTGTTGCTGCTGTTGAAAAGTTGATTGACATGTTCGTATTCAAAATAGATGCGCGTCTGCCGGATCTTGGCATTGAAAAAGACATCCACCAATGGAAACGCGCCATACTTCTTCGTGTTCTGAACGTAAAATTCGGCTAGGACCGGATCGTAAGCATTCATAAAATATTCCGTAAAATACTTAAAACCAATCCCTGTCTGGATGAAAGCGGCTTTTTCAAACCACTCGTCCTGATAGTAAAGGGCTTGGCGCGTAATGATTTGGGGGACATTCAGAATCCCTTCACCATTCAAAACTTGTTGGTACATCAAGGTATTCATCAGGGCAAAGGACCCTGCGCGGAACTCCCGTTCCACCTTCACTTTCAAATAATCGATCCGTCCGTTATTTTGATGGGGTGTTGGGATCGAATCTCCCGAGGTGATCGTAAAGTAGGCATAATCGTCAATCCCTGTATAAGACACCGTAGCATCCATTAGTTTATTGGATTTCAGTTGAAACCGTAATTCCTGGGTTTTAACATTGTTGAATTGGGTTTGCCAATTGTAATTTACGTAATCACTTTGGTAGAGCAAGAAGTTGAAATTGGGTGCCACACTGTGAATTTGAATTTGGCCTTCCACGGCATTGTCTTCATCAAACTTATAGGAAGCGCCACCCAAGAGGTAATTACCATCCAAATCGCCCGATATATTGATGGCTCCTTTTCCAAAAAGTTCGAAGCCACGGTACTCTTTTTTGTAGGAAGCCCCCACTTGTACCAAATTGCCTTTCAACCGATTGGTAATCCGACCCTCATCAAGCTCCAATACCGAGTTGTATCCATAATTATAATCTGAATAGCCCAAGAATCCTGAAACTTCACCCAGTACATTATTCTCAAAGCGTACATGAGCCTTCGCTTGAAAGTCTTCCAACTTGGTTGTTTTTTTCAAACTACTGGCAAGGTACGAATCACCAAAACCATCGTAGGGTGCTTTTTGACGGTATTCGTAAAATTTGTCCTCATAACTTAGCGTAGTCCCCAAAACCAAGGAAGTGGCAGCCAAGCTGTCATTTTTGGGAACCAATGCATATTCCTGCATGCCAAAAAAACGAAGCCCTTCCAATTTGTTTTCAGCATTTTCAAATTTCACATCCAAACGTCCCCGGTCGTCAAACTCGGGATCGTTGGCTTCAAAAAGGGCAATGGCCGTATCGGTTAGCCCTCCATTTTCTTGGTTGAGTACATCCTGAGCTGCCATGTGCACCTTAATCTGGTAACGCTTGTTTTTTGTATGGTAATGGGCAGAAAATCTGAAATTTCCATTACTGGTCAAGATGTGCTGGTATTTACCTAGGGAACGGACCCCTTTATAAGCAATGGAAAAATTGAATTGCTCGCTGGTATTCACCGTAAAAAAGCCGTCCAGCTGCTGGCCTTGTTCAAAAGCCGTTTTAAAATACAGCTCTGTTAAAGGAGTGGGCACCCGATAGTAATAGATGTCTTCGACCTCAAAATAATTGAAGTGATGCGATTGTGCTACAAAAAGCGGTTTCAGGTTTTGGTCATTAAAATCGTATGCCAAGGAATTGTAGGTTTGACCCACATTGGAAAAAGGCAACAATTCAAAATTGTCTTTCCGAAGGTAGTTGTATTTGAAATATTTTCGGATGGTCAGTGTGGTGTCTACGGAGGTGGTATCGCGTTCCAACGAAATGATTTGATACAATTTAATAGACGGTTTATCTTCCTTTTGTTTGGGTTGAAAACCACGTTGAACGGGCGTATTTTGAGCAAGCACTGATGCCGTTAAGGAAAGCAATAAAAGGAGCAACAGTGTTTGTTTCATGAATGGATGCTTATGCGGCAAAGGTAATTTTTTTCGCGGGAAATTGGTACTTTTGATGCAATGCTACCGCTCAAAATTCATGCCCACTTATTGGAATGTGGCACCGACGAGGCCGGAAGGGGTTGCTTGGCGGGGCCAGTAACGGCGGCGGCAGTACTTTTGCCCGACGATTTTGAGCATCCTTGGCTCACCGATTCCAAACAACTTTCCGAAAAAAAACGGTCCGAACTCCGCCCCATTATTGAACACCAGGCCCTATCATTTGCAGTTGTTCATGTGATGATGGAAGAAATCGATCGATTAAACATTTTGAATGCTTCTATTTTGGCCATGCACCGTTGTATCGATGGACTCTCGAAAAGCCCCGAATTCATAGCTGTGGATGGAAATCGATTCAAGCAATATGAAAATATTCCGCACGAATGCGTTATCAAGGGCGATGGAAAATACCTCCACATTGCGGCGGCGTCCATATTGGCAAAAACCTATAGGGACGAATTCATGGAAAAAATTCATGAAGAGTACCCGGCATACGACTGGAAAAATAACAAGGGATATCCTACCTCTCAACATCGTGAAGCCTTAAAAAAACATGGCACTTCCCCATACCATCGAAAAAGCTTTCGGTTGCTTCCAAAACAACTGAACTTCAATTTCTAAATTTTGGTATTGAGCCAATCCAATGCCTACCAAAACCACCATTGGCGATCTAACGGAATCTTATCCCATCAACCATTCAATTGGATAATTTACCATTGAAGGAGTTCATGGTACCGTCTGGCATAAAACATTTCAGATTCCAAGAGGCAGGCCCTAGCTTTAATCAACCTTAAACATAACATTATGAAGATAAAATTATTCTTTTTCGCCTTTAGCCTAGGCCTACTGATCGTGAGGGCTTCGGAAATTCATGTTCCGGCCGATTATCCTACCATTCAGGAAGCAATCGATGCTGCCAGTACTGGTGATGTCATTATTGTAGCCAATGGAACGTATTACGAAAATATCGACTTTATGGGTAAAGACATCACTGTTACCAGTAATTATGCATTCTCTGGCGATTTGAATGACATCCTAACTACCATCATCGATGGAAGTCAGCCCACCGATCCCGATATAGGGAGTTGCGTTAGTTTCAAAAATGGTGAAACCAACGACGCCATTATTCAAGGATTTACGATTACGGGCGGTTCAGGAACCAAAACCTTTAATCCTTCGGACAATGCTTATTTTCGAACGGGAGGGGGTATTCTTATCAATGAAAGTGCGCCTACTATTAAATACAATATCATAAAAGACAACCATTGCATAGCAGAAGCAGGAGTTAGCGGTGCAGGAGGAGGAGGCATCCGAATGGGATTTGGACAACCTGTTGTGACCAATAACATCATAAAAAACAATTCTGGTGGGTATGCCGGGGGCATGATGATTGCTTATTGCGGAGGCGCTACCATAAAAAACAACCTCATCGCCTATAATTTGGCTACTGGCTCCTTTGATGGCGGTGGAGGCGTATACGTGGATTGGGAAGCGGTAACCCTGGAAAACAATACCATTGTCTACAACCATTCGGGAAATAAGGGAGGGGGACTCATCACCACTGGAACAGTCACCCTAATCAAGAATTGCATCATTTACGGTAATACATCGTCCATAACCTTCCCCCAAATCTATAGAAGGTTTGGTGGCAATGTAAATATCACCTATAGCAACCTCGAGGGGGGTATTGATGGCGAAGGTGATGAAGAGGGAATGATTGATGAAGATCCCCTTTTTGAAAATAACGCCAACTTTGTATTGAGCAGCACGTCCCCTTGTATCGATTCGGGCAATCCGGATAGCCTTTACAACGACATAGAAGATCCCAATTCACCGGGCAATGCCTTATTTCCAGCGATGGGCACCCTACGAAATGATATGGGCGTCTATGGCGGTCAGGGTACTGTCGGAATCTTGGCGATTGAAACAAACGCGCTATTGGAAAGAATGCAGGTAGCGTTTCCCAATCCCTATCACCAAGAAGGCGTCCTTATCACCACGCCCAATGATAGAAAGATCAAAGTGATAGCGTATGATTTAACTGGTAAATTGTTACAAAAACTGGGGGCTTTTCAATTACAGCCCGGGGCAAACCTTGTGCCAATTTCACTAAAAACAAATACCTTCCTTGTAATTTATGAAGAAAACGGTTTCAAAAACGTCTATAAATTAATAGTGGATTAACCCCAACCATATTTACAGAAATCGTTTATTTTTAATGCATGTTGAAAAACAAATGGTTTGTGAAAATAACAAGAGCTGTACTGATTGGAGGTATCAGCTCTTTTGTTTTTTGTCCGACCTGTTTTTCGGACCCCGAAGAAGAAAATGCCAGGGTGCTGCTCTATTACAGCCTTACCTTTTTTCTAATCTATGAATTGGTTGATATGGGGGTTAAGTACTTCAACAAAAAATACGATTGGATCACACAGCCCAGGAAAATGATCCTCGCCAATGTACTTTTGATTGTACTCGCCTTTTTGCCGCTCAACTATTTGGGGGTAGAACTCACTTTTGGACCCTATCCAGAAAGTTATACCCCTACCCAAATTTACTTCTTGAAGCTCAATAACCTGTTTACGGCTTTGTTGGTGTTGTTGTACATCAACAGTAAGTATTTTTTTTCCTCATGGGAAAAATCCGTTGTTCAAACCCAGGAAATGAGCAAACAACAAGTAAAACAGGAACTGTTGGCCCTTAAAAACCAAATAAACCCCCATTTTCTGTTCAACAACCTCAATACCCTTACACAGCTTGTTAGCGAGAACAATCCGGCAGCGGAAGCTTATATCTTCCAACTGTCCAACATTTACAGGTACTTGCTTGATGAAAAAAAGGCAGACATTGTTGCCATTGAAAAAGAATTCAAGATGTTCCATTCCATTACGTATCTACTGAAAATAAAATACGGCGAGAACTTGCAATTTGTTTACAATGAGGCCGATTTCAATAACTTTAAGATTGCCACTTTCACCCTTCAATTACTTATTGAAAATGCAGTAAAACACAATGTGATAACAGCAGATGCTCCTTTATTCATTCACCTTTATTTGGAGGACTCCTACTTGGTAATCAAAAACAATGTATTGAAAAAACCCAATTATGTCTATTCCTCCGGAATTGGGCTTGATAACATTATTTCCCGATACAAATTACTGTCCAAGCGCAATGTTTTGGTAGAGGAAAGTGAAGCTTTTTTTATTGTCAAAATACCCATTTTGTCCTATGAAGGTGTTCTTGGTTGAAGACGATTTACATGCTGCAAAAAGGCTTAGCTCGGTCTTGGAGGAGGTAGATTCCACCATCTCCATTGCAGGTGTATGTCGCTCTGTTAAAGAAGCGGCTCAGTGGCTTGAAAGCCATGAGGCCCCCGACCTTATTTTTTTGGACATTCAACTCTCCGATGGTATTTCCTTTGAGCTCTTCCACCTGGTTACCATCACTTGCCCCATCATATTCCTTACAGCCTTCGATCAATATGCCTTGGAAGCTTTTAAGGTAAACAGCATCGACTACATCCTAAAACCCTTTGCAGCAGAAGACCTTCAAAAAGCTTTGTCCAAGTACAAAACCTTTTACCCTTCACAGCGGCAGGCCATCGAAGAAGAAGTGATGCAAGAACTTAAAAAGGCCTTTGTGCCTAGTTATAAATCGCGCTTTTTTGCCAAAATCAACCACACGGTTTACTCCATTCCCACAGAGGAGATCCTGTATTTTTGTTTTGAAGACAATGCCACGGTTTTGGTGAATAACGAAAACCGTTCTTTTGTAATCAATTATTCATTGGATGCCTTGGAATCTACCATGGACCCCGCACTTTTTTTTAGGATCAACCGTCAATGTCTCATCAAAATAGATAGCATCAAAAAAATGAACCTTTCTTCCAAAAGCCGCATGGAGGTGGTGCTAAAAAACAACAAAAAGGAACTCGTAAGCAGGTCCAAAACCAAGGATTTTAGAGATTGGCTGGACATATAACCTTGTTAAAAACCCGTCAATAAACATTTAAGGGATTCCCTTTTTTTTGCCAATAAGCTTGTTATTTTTGTACATGCGGATTTATATAAAAATAGGGTGGTTCATTTTTTTAACAGTGACCCTAACGTCCTGTAAAAATAATGGTTCCAGCAACCATGAACTGGTCGATTACCTTCCCGAACACACCCAATCGCTACTTAAAATCAATCACTGGGAAACCACTGCCAGTGACTTTACAAAAAACCCCGTAATCAATCAAATGGACGGGGAGCCCTTCTCTTCATTTTTTAAAAATAAGTTGGCGGCTTTCCCATATGTGACTGCCAAGAGCAATGTCGTTCTTTCTTTAAGCAAGGTAAACGATACCACACATGCCTACACCCTAATTGGCCGGGCGTCATCAACACAGTTTTATCTGGATTCGCTTCCCGAAGCCCAAATTTCGAGTTTTGAATTTGAAGGAACCCAGATTCGTAAAATAAACCTGAAAGAACACCTCTCCTACTGCATTCAATTAGACAGTATGGCCATTACCTCGACTTCGGAAACAGTGGTCAAGGAATTGCTTCAAAGAAAATTCCAAAAGGATTCCATCCTTAAAAAGGCCTACCACGTCAAAAACGAAAAAGAACTTACCTATGTTGGTACATTGAAGCATGGTGTCTTTCAGGATTCTATCCCACAAAAACTAGCATCGCATACCGCATTCGAGCTACAGTTGCTACCCGATGGCGTAGTGGCCCATGGAGTTGTTTTGGACAAGGATTCCCTACCGGAATTGCTTTCTGCTTTCAAAGGGCAAATTCCTCAAAAAAATGAGGCCCCAACAATAATTCCCATAAATACCATAAAGGCTAATGCCTTTACTTTTAGTAATCTGGAGCTTTTCCAAAATAACCTTGCTGCAATTCAGGGGCATACCCCAATCACGATGGAACCCTTATTCGAAACCGTAAACGAGGTGGTTCAAATAACAACACCCAATGGGAGAGCCATTGCTTTGAAAAGCCTAGACATGGAACGTAGCTGGGAGGCATTGGGCCCTTACCTTACAGAACAGCAACCATTTCGTGAAGTCCCTGTATTCCAGCTTTCCGACAAAAACCTCTTTGCACCGTTTTACCCGTTATTGCATCCCAATTTGAAAACTTGGATTTTTGAATGGGACGATTTTTTGGTCTTTAGTGAAACCCGATTGATGGCAGAATCCCTACTAACGGACTATCAAAATGAAGCCATTTTGTCTAAAACCCCCTATTATGAAAATGAGGCTCCTTACTTGGCCCAAGCTTCCAGTTGGGTTGAATACCAATTACGGGGCGATGCCCAAGGGCTGATGCCATTATTTTTAGGAAGTTCTGGAGGACACCTTTCTAAATTCCCATTGGCCATTACTCAATTGATTTACGATAGGGATTTTGCACACCTGAACCTAGTAGCCAAAGAAGCTTCCAAAACGCAGCCTAAGCAAGGATCCGTCGCTGAAATAGCACGCATTACCTTGGAAAATAATATGCTAATGGCACCACAGTTCTTTACCAACCACAATACCTTGGGTCAAGACATTGTGGTACAGGACGTGGCTAACGTGCTGTACTTTATTTCTTCCAATGGGAAAATTTTGTGGAAAAAAACATTGGACGGACCCCTTTTGGGTGCCGTCCAGGAAATTGATTTGCTGCGAAATGGAAAAAAACAACTCACCTTTAATACGCACCGCACTTGGTATGTTTTAGATCGGAATGGTCACGAAGTAGGTCCATTTCCGAAGCATTTTAACGACGCCATAACACAACCCCTTTCGCTCTTCGATTATGATAACAACCGAAAGTACCGCTTTGTCATTACCCAAGGAAATTCCTTATTGATGTACGATGGAGAGGGCAAAATGGTGAATGGGTTTACCTTCAAAAAAACCACATCCAATATTGTAATGGCACCTCAGCACATCCGCATGGGCAACAAGGATTACATCCTGGTGGCCGAAGAGAACGGAAAGTTGCATATTTTGAGCCGTGTGGGAAAGGTTCGGGTGCCTATTAACAGGACCTTCCAATTTTCGGGGATTCCCATAGAAAAGGAAGGAAGTGAGTTTGTGGTAATTACCAAGGACCTTCAAAAAGTAAGCATCACACAAACCGGAACTTTAAAAACACAAGCACTCGGGGTTTCAAAGAATTATTGGTTTACCATTCTTGGAAACACCAAAGTTACCTTGGATGACAATCTTTTGCGCATCAATGGAAAGCTTACCGACGAATTGCCTTTGGGAATCTATTCCAAACCTCAAATCTTCCATGTAAACCAAGAAACGTATGTTTCGGTTGCCGAACTTCAGGAACACAAAGTTTACTTATTTGACAAGTCGGGGTCTTTAATCAAAAACTTTCCGGTTTATGGAAATTCCAAAATTGATCTGGCGGATGCCAACAAAAACAAAAAACTGAACCTTTTGGTCAAAGGCGCCGACAATGAATTAATTTTATACCAGTTAAACTAGCCCAAGTTTATGACCAGTATGTTGAAAAAGTAGGCCCCCATCATTTGAACGCACTTAAGAAACTCTCCATACAAACCCTTTCCTTTTGGTTTTTTGTACTCATGCTGTTTGTGAGCATGATCGATGGCGGCACCTACGTTAACAGGGCCCTTCGTCTTGTTCCCAACGTTATGGCTCTTTTAATCATTGTCTTTTTGTTTACTTCAAAAACCCACAAATTCCCTACACTTTTTTTGATTTTTCTTTTGCTTGCGGCAGTTTCAGCTTTTTTATTTGAACGCCCCTTCTTTTCCTACGCAACCATCCTGTTGGGGACCGTTGCCTATGTGTTTGCCGCTTTTACGACCATCGCAAAACTGGGCCGTATACAAGCCAATTGGCCTTACGGGTTTTATTTTTTGTGTGTCTTTTGATAGTAGGCTATTTGATGTTCAAGCTCACTCAATTAAGCATCGAAAAATACGTGATCTTTTTTCAAAATGCGCTATTCTATTTAAGTAGCATGGCGCTTATTTTTATGCTGGCGGGGGCTTTGCTCCTTGTGCATCAAAACCCTACCCGTCCTGCCATGTTTTTTTTGGGCTTTACCCTGTTTTATATCTTCTCCGAAATTTTTAGAGCCGTATCCTACTATAGTGATACCAAGATCGATTTCTTCTTTTATGGGTGTCGGTTCCTTTATGTTTTGTCCTTAACACTGTTAATCTATTATTGTGGGTCGCTGGAGCGGGTTCAAAGTAGTAGCGGTTCCCTTTCCCAATTGCAGTAACTTCCAGAAAGTAAAGGTTAGATGGTTCTTTTTTCATACCTTTTGGTAATGAAATGGAGCCTATACATAGCGGTACTCCTCTTTTCGTGCCTGCTTCAGGGACAAGAAAAAAAGCCATCGGCCCCTATTTCCCCTGAAGATTCCACCTTGTTACAAGGCTATAAGGTGAAATTTGCCCAACTCATTAATCCCCAACCTGATAGCGCTCTTTATTATGCCGAAAAAATGCACTCCTTTGGCAACCAACATTCTTACGGTATTGGCATTGCGGATGCCCATTATTTGAAGGCACAGTATTTCAGGAGGGTTCAACAGCCCGATTCGGCCATCGCTTATTTCCATAAGGTGGTTGCCATTGCGAAGGAAATTAACTATGCCCGTGGGGTGGCGGTAGGTTACAACGGGCTTTGCCGAATTCAGTACCTCATTGGCGATATGGATGAAGCCATCAAAAATTGCTATTTGGCTACTGAATGGCTTGATGACTTTGAAGATCAGGGAAATGTGGTTTTTGCAGATACCCATGTGGCACTTGCAAGTGCTTTCATCCGCCAAAACAAAATGGAACCTGCTATCAAAGAATTATTGAAAGTCGATTCCACCCATAAAAAAAATCCCATCCGACCCGACATCATCGCGGCGGCCTACCAAAGCTTGGGAAATATCTATCTGGAACTGGAAGATTACGATTCCTCAGAGCAGTATTTCCTGCTCGCCAACGAAGAATTCCTAAAGATACCCGGTAACAGTTTTTATCTGGAAACTACCAACCAGCACCTGGGACAAGTCTATTATCGAAAAAAACAATACCGTAAGGCCGATAGCCTTTTACAGCGATCTTATACTTTTTTCAAGGGCATTGAAGATAACCGGACACTTGCTACCATCGACACCTACTTGGGGTTGGTTTATGTAGCGTATGAAAGACCAAAGGAAGCGGAGACCTATTTCAAGGAAGCCTTGGAGCTACATAAAAAATATGATTTTGACTATGAGGCATCTCAAGCGGGAATAGAGCTTTCCAAGCTTTACTTAACACAAAACCGTCATTCAGAAGCGATTCGTGTACTTAACGAAGTACTTTCTTACAACCAAGGCAACAAAAATACCCTAATTCGTCAGCAAACATTGGCGCTTTTGGCAGATGCTTTTTACCAGCAGCAGAATTACAAGCAAGCTTTCGAAACCTTTAAAATTGCCGAAAACCTTAAGGACAGCTTGCAGCAGGCCCAGAGTGCCGACAAAATCCGAGAAATTGAGGCCATTTACCAGACGGAAACACGGGATCGGGAAATCAAGCTACTGACTTCCAAAAACCTACTCGTTCAACAACAAAAAAAGAACCAATTGGTATTACTATTATCGGGATTGGGACTTGCGTTGTTTGCAGGGATTTTCTTCTTTTTTCAATACCGAACCCGTTTAAAAACCAATCAAAAACTAAAAGAACTGGACAAGGCCAAATCCACTTTTTTTGCTAATATCTCTCACGAATTCAGAACACCGCTCACCCTCATTAAAGCCCCTTTGGAAGACCAGTTAGAATCTGCGGCATTGAGTAATAACGATCGTAGGAACCTTCAAGTTGCGAAGGCGCATATCAGTAGGTTGGAATCGTTGGTGGAACAGTTATTAGCACTTTCAAAATTGGAAAGTGGTCATTTTAAACTGAGGGTACAACCAGGAAATCTCTTGGCTTTTGCAAAAGCCTTAGCCTCACAATTTGTCCTTGCCGCCGAGGAAAAACAATTGGAATATCAAATGCAATTCGAAGAAGATGAATCCATTAGTTGGTTTGATATGGATGCGCTTGAAAAAATATTCGTCAATCTTATTGGCAATGCCATTAAATACACTCCCGAAAAAGGGGCTGTTCGTATCAAGGGACGAAAAGACGGAGATCGTTTCCTTTTTGAAGTGCAGAATTCCGGAACCTACCTCAATGTCGAAGCCCAAAAGAATATATTTGAGCGATTTTATCAGGAACACCCCGAGAAACCAGGTGCAGGTATTGGCCTATCCCTTACTAAAGAACTCACCGAATTACACAAGGGTTCCATTGAAGTGTACAGCGATCTTCAGCATGGAACCTCCTTTTCCTTGGACATTCCAGTAGGCAAAGCATTTTTCAAGAAAGAAGAAATCCTTTCGGAAATGCTTCACGAAACTTTTGCGGAATCTCCTATTGAAGAGGCCGAGACCCTCGAAATTCAGACTTTGGAATCCGAGGACGCTCCCATCCTGATGATAGTTGAGGACCATCCGGACATCCGTAACTACATTGCCTCACTTTTTGAAACACAGTATAAAATTGAAATGGCTCCCAATGGAGTGATTGGTTTGGAAAAAGCCAATGAGTGCATCCCCGACATTATCATTAGTGATGTCATGATGCCCAAGCTTGATGGTCATCAATTCACACAGGCCCTCAAAGGAAATCCAATCACCTCTCACATTCCAATCATACTTCTTACGGCAAAAGCTGGGGAACAGGATAAGTTGGAGGGATTGGAAAGTGGTGCCGATGCCTATGTGACCAAACCCTTTCAGGCCAATTTATTGAAGGCAAGTGTTACCAACTTGCTGGAAAACCGACGAAAACTGCAGGAACGTTTTTCCAGGGAGGTCATCCTACATCCCAAGGAAATTGCATTATCATCCGCAGAGGAAAAATTTCTCGAAAAATTGCAGGACATTTTGGATAGCCAGCTTACAGACCCCGGTTTTTCGACCACCGAATTTTGTGAGGCCATGGGGGTAAGCCGTATGCAATTGCATCGAAAACTAAAAGCCATTACCGGGCAATCCGCAACTGAGTTTATCCGTTCGCAACGACTTAAATTGGCCATTTCTTTGTTAAAAACCCAAAAAGCAAACATTTCTGAAATTGCTTACAGCATTGGTTTTAATGACCCTTCCTATTTTACCAAATGCTTTAGGGAAGCTTTTGGCTGCGCTCCATCGGACTATCCTTCTGCTTCAAAATAAGTTGCCCCGTTTGTAAAATGTTACATACGTTCTAGCATCCGTTACAATACTCCAACCTTACTTTCCTATCCCAAGGTACTTTTGATTCAGCAAACAACTTGATGGGGAAAAAAACACGCATAATGTATCATGGAACGGTTGAGATTGAACCTGCAAGACACCTTCTTATCAACATCAAACACTTGTCAAAAGGGACCTATGTGTTAAAAATAATCCATCAAGGGAAAATACTAGTGGAAACCACTTTTATCAATTAAAATTTAAAAACAAACGTCATGAAGAAAATCAAAAAAATTATTGCAACCTTCATTCTGCTCTTCATTGCGGGAACAGGATTAGCCCAACCATTCAATTTGGATGAAAAAATAAAACCTGTAAAACTTGAACTACAGGATGACAAAAAATATGAGGGAGCCAAGGGTATTACTGCCAATGCTACTATTGAAGCCGATTCGACCCACTATTACTATGTGGTGGGGCATGATCTGTTCCAATTTGTTGATGTGTACATATTTAGCAATTATGGCAATCCAAAACTGGAAGCTACCTTGGTAAAAGACAGCTGGAAAGACGTTCATGAAACCCAAAACACCCTATCGGCAGATGAGGGCATCATCGACTTTAAGTTACGAACCTATGGCGACTTTGGCTTTCGAATCACTTCGGCAGATAACGAGCCCGTGAACTACACGATCGTAGTGTACGCAACAGAACCGGTTATGGAATATTTGGATTCCCCATTTGTAAAAGCCAACGACGAAAATCTTGGAAAAACCGGAAGTGGGGGCGCCGGAGGTTCCAGTAACATGTTGCTGTACATTGCTTTGGGAGTGGCGTTGCTTATTATAGGGTTTCTAGGGGCAAAAGTATTGGGAAGGAAAAAAACAACTAACTTGTTATTAGTACTCCTATTATTTGCTCCATTATCGGGATTTGCACAATTCCAAGGGGGTGGATTTTGGGATCCCGAAAGTACACGCAATGGTACATACGAATCATGGTTGCGCAGTGAATCTTCGAGAACCCTAAGGGAAAGCAGCATGGGTCGCCTCTCCGATGGTCTGAAACGCCTTCGAGATGTCAGTGGAAGTATGAAAGGAAAGCTAGATGATGTTCTTAAAAAGTACAAGGCCATCAAGGAATTGTATGAAGCCTATACAGGTTTGGGCGACTGCATTAGCTCGGTACCACTTCCAGGAGCCCCTAGTTTGCCAACCTTTTGTGAAACGGCCGCCTGTGGCAGTTGTTTTGTAGATGCCCGTAAAAGGCTGCTTGAAGTACGCTATTATTTTGAAAAATTGAAGACGATCTACACCTGTACCAAAAGATTTACGGATGGCGCCATTGCACTTGGAGACAATGTTTCGGGGGTTCACGGAGTATCTGGACTGGCTTGGCAAAGCGAACGCATAAAAATTCAGAAATCGGTCACCGACATGCAAAAAGCCTATGACAGTAAGTACATAGATTTACTGGAAGATTTGCAAGCTTCATTGGTTGATCTAAATGAATGTGAAGCCCAATATGGTATTCCAGATTGGTACGATCGTTTTGGATACCTTTATTATGATTTCATCAAGTTCCACTATGCAAGAGCTAACTAAAATGAAACCAATTATTGTCATTGTCGGGATGGCTCTATTGCTATCCGCCTGTAAAAATTCAAATGAGCAAGAAGCTTCTACTTCAACCATGACCGAAACTCCTATGGAAGAAATAACCGTAGCCCCCAATAGGGACTCGAATCCCATTGTTGTAGAAGAATCACAGGAACCCATCGAAGAAAAAAAAGGGGAGGAAGCTGGTGCGCGTTCCATTTTTGAGATGGGAAGCCCTTGGGCCTACATCCCCAAAGATAACTTGGATGCCAACGAGTTGCAAGAATGGAATACCATTATAGAGGCCCATTCCAACCTCATGGAAAAGAATACCATCTCTGATAATGGTTCCATGTATGAAATAGATCTTTTCGAATTGAAAAAAGCCCTTACTGGGTCGGCAGATTTGAAGAAATTCCAAAAACTCGTCGAAATGAATTCTAACAGCACTACCATTTCACTTGGTTTTAAACCGGCGGGCATGGAAAAGGCACTTAAGCTTTTGGAGTTAACAGACGATAGCTTTGTTTCGACCTTATTGGATTCATATGAATTCAAGGGGGGCAATAAAAGTGATACCTATCTCCGAAGATTGGGGGTAGCATCGCAGGAAAACGTACGACCCATTCTTATGGAGTATTTAAACATTGATCCTTCAGAGTTGGAACTCGTTAAAGCACTGCCCAAAACCCAAAAAATCAATAATAGCTTGCAGGCCCAGAGGGCGTTGCAGTTTGAGCTTTCAGAGGTCATTAAAGCGCATTTGCAATCCAATGATTGTACGGAAGGTTTTAAGAAGATCATCAATTTCTTCACCAAAACAAAGGAAAAAGAATCCAAACGGTTTATGGAAAATGCCCAAAAAGCCAAGAAGGAATTTTACGAATTGAATCCCGGTTGGTATGGCGAAGAGGCCGATAAGGGCGTAACCTACATCGACTCAAGAAATAAATACATCTACCTGCCTTTTGGCGAACTCTCCTTTGCCGACCGCGTGGTCTCCTACCAAGCGGGTTCTGTAAAGGGGGGGCATCTGGGCGGTTCCTTGGGCGCCCCGGACCTTTCTTTGGAATCAGCTTTATTGTCAAAATCCAAATTTGGAAATTTAGGGCTAGGTGGTGTATTGACTATTGAATTTACCAATAATACCTTGACCAATGTTAATGGCCCCGACCTGTATGTATTTGAAATGGGGGCCATAGAACCTACCCGTTTGGAGGTTTCTAAGGATGGCAAGGAATGGATTGAAATTGGCACCATTGAAGGGGGCACCGCCATGGTGGATATTGAGGGCAAAACACCCAAGGGAGCTACTTTCAATTACGTTCGTTTGACCGATTTGGAAACTACCAGTACCGTTCCTGGGGCCGATATTGACGCCATTGGCGCCATTGGTGGTGCCCTAAGGTTGAACTTGGATAGCTCGGTACTGTTTGACACTGGAAAATTCCAACTCAAAGAAAATGCAACGACTGCTTTGGAAGAATTGGTTAGTGCGATTGCCGAAATTCCAAAGGGAACCATTATCGTAGAGGGCCATACCGACAATGTAGGGGATCCCAGTAGCAACCAGACCCTTTCTGAAAATAGGGCCCAGGAAGTTGCTTCTTATCTCAAAAAAAAACTATTGGCAAACTATAATTATAAAGTTATGGGCCTTGGCGAAACACAACCCTTAGTCCCTAACAATTCCGACGAAAACCGTCAAAAAAACCGAAGGGTGGAAATTTTGGTCCTTCCTTCCAACTAACCCTATAATTCAACACTCATGAAACAGATTATTTTCAGCAGCATTCTTTTATTAAGCGGTTTGGCCATGGCCCAGAACTGCAGTGCCTTTTATCCTTTTACTGAAGGAGCGACTTCCGAGCTTTCGCTCTATGATGCAAAGGGAAAACCCCAAGGAAAAGTGGTGTATCAGATATCAAATGTCTCGACCAAAGGTTCGGCCACAATCGCTACCATGAATCATACACTTATTGATGCAAAAGGCAAGGAATTAACCAATAAAACCTACGAAGCCACCTGTAAGGATGGTGTAGTTTCCTTGGACTTTAAATCGTTAATGCGCCCAAGCATGATGGAGGCCTACGGAGATCTTGGTGCGGATGTGGATGCTGAAGTTACAGGCACCAATTTGGACCTTCCCAACAAACTCTCCATTGGGCAAGAACTTCCCGATGCCGCTATCAATGTAAAACTTAGCATGTCTGGGATGAGTATGAATATGGGCACCAACATCGTAGATCGTTTGGTAGTGGGCAAAGAAACCATTACCACCCCAGCTGGAACGTTTGAATGTTTTGTGATAACCCAAAATACCGAGATGAAAACCATGTCCGGTACCATGAAACGATCCTCAAAGCAATGGCTTGCTGAGGGCATAGGGGTAGTTAAGTCGGAAGAATACGATAAAAACGGGAAACTGGACGGAAGCAGCGTGCTATCTGCTTTTAGCAAATAGGCTTAGACTTTACTTTCTGTTTGAATGACTGCTCCAAATAACGATGCAAAGTGCTGGAGCAGTTTTCCTTTAACCTCTTCCATGTTCATCAAAGGTATTCCCAATTCCACATTAAGACTGGTAACGGATTTGCCACGTATCCCGCAGGGAATCATATGGTCGAAGTAGCCCAAATTGGTATTTACATTAAAAGCAAAACCGTGCATGGTAACCCAACGGCTTGCTCTTACACCCATCGCACAAATCTTTCGGGCAAATGGGGTTCCCACATCCAACCAAACTCCGGTCTCGCCCTTGCTACGTTCTCCTTTCAGTCCATAATCGGCTAGGGTTAAAATGACCATTTCTTCCAAATAGCGCAGGTATTTGTGGATGTCGGTGAAGAAATTCTCAAGATCCAGAATGGGGTAACCTACAATCTGCCCCGGGCCATGATACGTAATGTCCCCTCCACGATTGATTTTGTAAAATTGGGCACCGATTTCTTCAAGTTTCTTTTCATCGATGAGCAGGTTGTCAAAATCGCCACTTTTCCCCAGGGTATATACATGGGGGTGTTCTACAAACAAAAAAAGGTTTGGGGTGCTACGTTGTACATGCTCCTTACGGTTTGCCGATTTAATTGTAAGAATCTCACTGAAAAGGGTTTCCTGATAATCCCAGGTTTCCTGATAATCCTTGAGGCCCAGATCTTGTATGACAACTTCCTTGTTCAAAACTATCGCTCCAATTCGACCTCCACATCCAAAACATCAGGATTCTTAAAGTACTCCATAAAACTGCGCTGAAATTGCATCGTTTTGCCATCCATGGAAAAAGTAGCATCCTCGATGTTGGTTTTTTTGATTTTTCTAGGAAAGGTATATTTTATTTGATAAGTAATTCCCGACATGAACGACTCGGCCTGTTTTAGGCTGTCCAACTGGTTTTTGTGCAGGGTTTCATCCAGAATAAAGGCATCTCTTTTGAATTTTCCCTTTTTGAATGAATAGGATACCCCTATAATTTGTGGTTCCGACTCCTCTGTAGAACCTTCTGAACTATTGTTGCCACTTCCTGAGCCTGGAATGAATTGAGTGGTTTGCCCAAAACCCTGCATTAAATCATTGGCTTCGGAAATATCCTTGAAATCCACAAAAACATCCATGACCAATTCTTGGGTTTCAGGGTTGGAAAAAATATGCGCCTGGTACTGTTCCATCGCTTTGAGCTTTTCCTGCTCTTTTTTAGGCAAGTTGGCAATGCTGTCTTTGCGTTCTTCAAAAATATCCTTGAAGGCAATGATGGTATCCTGTTTGGTAAAGGTCGAATCGTTACTGGCACCACCAAAAGCCATCATTTCACTCATATCCATACTAATGGCCATACGCCCAGTTCCATCTTCGTTCAACACTAGGGTTTCGGAAAACTGACAACTCGACAATAGACCCAGCATCATTAATAAAAGCAGTATTTTTTTCATAAAATATTTAACTAAAACTTTACACAAAGATATCGAATATCTATTGGGTAACCATAGCAGGGTATCCAAATATGCATTATATTTGATTGTATCAGGAATGTCCTTGTGATGAAAGCTACCCTTTTGAAGCCATTTTTATTTTTGCTGGGCAGCTTCACTTTATTGTGCTTTACCAAATCGGAAACACCGTTTTCCCCAAACACGACACTTCCTGAAAAACCCAACATCCTCTTTATTGAAGTAGACGATTTAACAGCAAAATATTTGGGTTGTTTTGGAGCTCGTTTCGCCCAAACCAATTGTGTGGACGAGTTGGCCCAAAACGGGACGGTCTTTGTGAATGCCGTGTGCCAAGGAGTGATGTGCACTCCTTCCAGAAACTCTTTGATTACCACAAAATACCCTCACGAACTAGGGCTCTTCGAAAACTTGGATCTAAAGAAACTTCCCAAAGGGATTTGGACATTTCCTAAAGCTTTGAGAAAGGAAGGGTACTATAATTATTGGGTAGGAAAAAACCATTTAATTCCCGATTGTAGAGGGTTGGGTGCTGAAAATCCGGTCGACATGCGAATTAAAGGGATGAAGGCGGAAATGGGATTTGATGATGTGTATGAAAGCTTAGGGCGTTCGGTTATGCGGGAAATGATCCTTAAAACCTGTTATACGGATGAAGGATGGATTGAAAACATTGAAAGTTATGGGGATTTTTTGTTTGATAACAACCTGATTGATGCTTTTTTAGGAGATGGTTTTGATTCTCCTACTAAATTAGATCCCAATTACGAGTACATGGATGGCTACTTTACTACCATTGCCTTAGAAAAGTTACAACAGCACAACACGGCTAAACCCTTTTTTATGTGGGTCAATTTTTCGGGACCACACGTACCTTTTGATGCACCTAAGGAATACCAAGATCTATTTGATGCCGATCTTATGAGTCCATACATTGAACCGTCTGAGGAAATATTGAACTTACCTAGCGAATTGCTTCAGGAAAGCACCATTCAAAATCCTGAACACATTGCACTAAACAGAAAAAAATATGCCGCTACCATTGCTTACATGGACGAACAGGTGGGAAGGATCACCACCTACATCAAGAATTCAGCATTCAAAAACAATACCATCATCGTTTTCTTTTCCGATCACGGTATCATGACAGGAGACCAATGCCTAACCGGTAAAAACACCTTGTTTAAGGAAGTACTGAACCCAGCATTGATTATTTCCTATCCAGAACATTTCAAAGTCCAAAGAGTAGAAACTGCAGTCGAATTATTGGATTTGGGGAAAACCGTTTTGGACATCGCCGGTGCTTCCAAAAAAAATTTAGATAGAGTGCCCAACGGTTCTAGCCTTGTACCTATATTGTCTGGAAACGGAACTTTTGAAGGAGATGGCTATGGACTTAGTGAAATGCGGCATTTCCAATCGCTTTTTGATGGAACTTATAAATACATCCATAATTCGGAATTACCCATACTTTTCAATTTGAAAGTCGATGCCGATGAAACCCAAAACCGGATCGATTTGGAGCCTGAAGTGGCCGATAGGTTGAAAAAAATTATTGAAAAAAAGTTGAAGTAATTCAATCCACATCCTTGGCACAACGGAAGCCTACGTTCATCAAGGAAGTGTCTGGTGTACTCGAACTTCGTGCCGTTACCCTGAAACCATGGCACACTTTGGTGTCGCATAAAAAAGAACCGCCCCGTTGCACTTTTTGTAGGGGACCACTAACTGCAATGGAATCCTTTGCATAGGCCTCATAGGTATTGCTACACCATTCCCAAACATTTCCAGCCATGTCCTGAAGACCTATAGGGGTTTCCCCAAAGGCACCAACCGGTGAAGTTGTTATGTAGCCATCCTCATTGCTGTTGTTCAGGGGAAAAACTCCTTGCCAATAATTGGCCAGATAATTCCCATGGGTATCCTTAATCTCATTTCCCCAGGGATAAATCCCTTGATGCCCCGAATCGCCGTTTTTCGCCGCCAGTTCCCATTCAAACTCGGTTGGCAACCGCCTGTTGGCCCATTTACAATAAGCTTGAGCGTCGTTCCAGGAAACTTGGGTTACAGGATGGTCGTTCTGTGCCTTAGCAAAATCGGGGCCTTGTGGGTACTTCCAGGTAGCGCCTTCCTTGAGCGACCACGTTCCAGAAATAAAGTCGAATACCCCTGCATTGCCAAAGTGTTCTGCTTCGGTAACATAGTGGGTAGCTGCCACAAATTCGGCAAACTGAGCCACAGTTACGGGATGTTTTTCCAGATAAAAACTTTTGATCTCTTTTTGAATGACCGGGGTTTCTCTGGGCAATCCCTGTTCACTGCCAATCATAACGTCCCCCCCCGGTATTAAGATGAGATTGGATAAAGGTTCGGGAGGGTTTTTACATCCGGAAAACACAAATCCAACACTGAACCCCAAAACAAACATGATGGCATGGTTTTTCATGAAGGATTTCTGTAAAAGGCACATTTTTAATGAGAATTATCTTTTTGGATTGTTTAGGATAATCAAAGCCGCAATGACTCCCGGCACCCAACCACAGATAGTTAACAGTAATACGATAAGAATAGACCCGCATCCCTTATCGAGGACAGCTAAGGGAGGAAATAGAATGGCCAGCAGTACACGCCAAAAGCTCATGGTACAAAATTAGGATTTATATTCAAGCTATGGGTCGCAGCAACGGTATTTTGTTACATGTTTCCAATTTAGCTATCTTCGTTTTTGTTTTCCATGAAAAAGACCTTTTTTGTCATAATATTTCTAATCGGCACCACATGTCTGGCGCAGTATCAATTTTCGGGAAAGGTGAATACCGACATGGAAAATGGCAAGCTGTACTTATCGATGATCGAAGATTACCGAAAGTTGTCCGGTGTGTATAGCGAGCAGATCCTAAGTAAAACAATACCGGACAGTATGGGGTCTTTCCATTTTGAAGGGGACAACCTCCCTTTGGAAAACCGTATTTACCGTATCCACATCGATATGTGTAGTGATGAGGACCAAGCCCTCAATCATTTTTCCGGGCATTGCGCCAACAGTAAGGAAATCCTTTTTATTGCCAACAATACCGACACCCTCTCTTTTCCCTTCACCGAGAACAATGAAATGTTCTGCAAGGTTGTGGCGCCAAACGAGAAGTCGGAGATTTTCCTTAAAATCGATTCGCTCAAAAACGACATGAAATATGCCTTCGCGGCCTACCGGAGCGAAGTGAACAAAAAACTAAACACCCAAAAATGGTTCAAAAGTTTACTGGATTATGGAAAATCCCTAGACGAGCCTTTGGCCGAGTTGTATGTATATGCTTATGTAAGCGACCGGAGTAATGACTTCCACCAACATTACCTAGAAGACCTCAAAAAAAATAACTACTACGATTTGTTAGGCTCCCAATTGGCGGAACGTTACCCCAACAGTCCCTATACCAAGCAATACCTTTCGGAATTGGCCGCCGACAAATACCTTGTAGAAAAACCGCAAACCCCATGGTGGTTGTATTTGTTGGGGGTTTTTGCAGCATTTTCAGTCTTGGCAAATTTTTACCTCATTGGTAAATGGAGGCAACTGCAGCGAAAGGATAAAACGACTACGGTGCTTTCGGTACAGGAAAAAAAGGTGATGCAGTTGATTATGGAAAACAAAACCAACAAGGAAATCGCTTCGGAGCTTTTTATTAGCATCAATACCGTAAAAACCCACATCAATAACCTCTACAAAAAGTTAAATGTAACCTCTAGGGAAGAGCTTAAAGAGCTTTAAAAACCAGGTTGTTAAGCAAATCATAGGGGGGACTAGTCCCTTTTTCAACCCCATTTTTCTAGTATTTTTGAAAGGATATATCCAGGTTTGTAGCTGTTAAACTTTTAAACCAATTTACATGAAGACTACTGTAAACAAATCACTCTCCGCGAAATTCCTTTTGTTTGTGAGCCTTTTGATTTCCACCTATGGATTTTCCCAAGATGCCGACAAAACCGAAAAAGTAGGTCAGTTTAAATTTGAAAGCGAATTAATCGATTATGGCACCATCGAACAAAATGCCGATGGCGTGCGCGTTTTCAAATTCACCAATGTAGGAGATGCCCCCATTGTGATTTCCAAAGCAAAGGGATCCTGTGGCTGTACCGTACCTACTTACAGCAAAAATGTGATCGAACCAGGTGATACGGGCGAAATCCAAGTGAAATACGCCACCAATAGGATCGGGAAATTTACCAAAACCGTTACCCTAACGTCCAATGCTTCCGAACCCGAAAAAGTATTGCGAATCAAAGGAGAGGTCTTGGCCCCAGCCACTACCCCAACAACCGTAGATAACTAAACACCCCTTGGGCAAATAACCCCTCTAATAAAATGCTTTCCCCGGTGCCAACATCGGGGTTTTTTTGCTTACCCTGCAACCCATTCCAAAATGTTGTGTGCTATTGTACGCAAATAATGTACTTTTGCAGCGGCAGTAGGGTGCTGCCAAAGGATTTACATTAAAAATAGAATTGCATGCAACTTTCGGAACTCGAACTCATTCGGCGGGAAAAACTGAACCATTTAAGGGAACTGGGCATCGACCCTTACCCTGCCGCTTTGTATCCTGTGGACCATACTTCAAAACAAATCAAGCAGCATTTTGAGGCAGGAAAACGGGTAACCATTGCTGGCCGATTGATGTCCCGCCGCATTCAGGGGCCGGCATCCTTTGCAGAGTTGCAGGATGCGGAAGGACGCATTCAAGTGTATTTCAACCGGGATGAAATTTGCCCGGGAGAGGATAAAACCCACTACAACGAAGTATATAAAAAATTGCTGGATATTGGCGACTTTATTGGTGTTGAAGGCGATCTATTTACCACTCAAGTAGGTGAAAAAACAGTGAAGGTGAAAGGATTTACCTTGCTATCCAAATCGTTGAAACCCCTTCCCCTTCCCAAAACCGACCGTGAAGGGAATGTGCACGACGAGTTCAACGATCCCGAAATGCGTTACCGCCAGCGTTATGCCGATTTGGTGGTGAACCCGCACGTAAAGGAAATTTTCGTAAAACGGACCCTGCTTTTCAATGCCATGCGCAATTTCTTCAACGAACGAGGGTATTTCGAAGTAGAAACCCCAGTATTGCAACCCATTCCGGGTGGTGCCGCAGCACGTCCTTTTGTGACCCACCACAATGCATTGGACATTCCATTGTACATGCGCATAGCAAACGAATTGTATTTGAAGCGACTCATAGTGGGAGGCTTCGATGGGGTGTACGAGTTTTCGAAAAATTTCCGCAACGAAGGAATGGACCGCACCCACAACCCCGAGTTCACTGCCATGGAAATTTATGTAGCCTACAAAGACTACCATTGGATGATGGAATTTTGTGAAGAGCTTTTGGAGTACTGTGCCATCCAGGTGAACGGGACTACCAAGGCTACTTTTGGCACTCAAGAAATTGATTTTCGGGCACCTTATCCACGAATCACCATGGCAGATGCTATCAAGAAATATACGGGATTTGACATTCTTGGAAAGACCGAAGATGAAATCAGGAAAGCCGCCAAAGATTTGGGAGTCGAAGTGGACGACACCATGGGCAAAGGAAAACTGATCGATGAGATTTTTGGGGAGAAGTGTGAAGGAAACTTTGTCCAGCCTACTTTTATTATTGATTATCCCAAGGAAATGAGTCCACTTTGTAAAGCCCACCGCGACAATCCTGAGTTGACCGAACGCTTTGAACTGATGGTCTGCGGAAAAGAAATAGCCAATGCTTACAGTGAATTGAACGACCCCATTGACCAACGCGAACGCTTTGAAGCCCAATTGCAATTGGCCGACCGTGGCGATGACGAGGCCATGTTCATCGACAACGATTTTCTGAGAGCATTGGAGTACGGAATGCCGCCCACCTCTGGTATGGGGATCGGTATGGACCGACTAATCATGTTCTTAACCAACAATGCTTCCATCCAAGAAGTATTGTTTTTCCCACAAATGAAACCTGAACGGCAGGCCCCTAAAGTAGCCTTGAACGAGGAAGAAAAAGTGGTATTGGCCTTGCTCCAAAAGGCAACATCCCTTCCACTGGAAGACCTTAAAGCCCAGAGCGGCTTAAGCAACAAAAAGTGGGATAAAACAATTAAGCACCTTACTTCCAATAAACTCGCCAAAGTGGAGAAGACCAATGAAGGCTTGGTGGTACACCTTCTCTAGTTCGAACCTTAGGCAAACATTTTTAAAAATATTTCCTGAAAAGGGTCACTCCCCACTACAGTATAGTAAAACAATGCCCCCAACCAGCCATGAAACAGTCCGAGGGCATAAAGGTTCCGTATCCTTAAATAGATTGTCCCATAGAAAAGTGCAATCAGGAATGTTCCTAACATAAGCCAAAAATTGGGAGAATGTACCAGTGAAAATAATAGGGCCGTAAGCCCAACGATCCAAAATTTTGGAACCTGATTTCCCCAACCATCTTGGAGGTTTCCCGCTACCAAAGCCATGATCAGGAACTGCTGGATGGCTCCCCAAATGGGATAGGAAATAAGGATGGGAAGGAGATGCCATGTAAGGTTAAGGCTGTTCTGGAAATAACCAATTAAGAAGCAGGCAATTACCGTCAGTATTGCAAAAGGGAATAGGTAGTACAGGGCCTTCTTGAAATTATCCGTACGGAATCCCCAATATTTAAAAAGAGACCTGTCTTTTTTTCCCCGATATAAAACATAGACCAACCACCCCACCGTGGCCACTGCCACAAAGGGAAAGCGCCAATCGAGGTAATCCATAAAGAGGAACTTGCTCAAGGCCGTTAAGCTAACGGCAAGCATTTCTAGGAAACGGGTCCGGCGGGGAATTGAAAGGGAATGATTCATGGCTAAAAGGTTTAAAAAACCCCACCCAAGGTGGGGTCTTCTCATCAAAACGGGCCGCATCTTTGATGCGGCCCGTAGGTTCAATCTTCTTCAGTGGTATCGAACAATCGCAAGTCGCGGGTGTTCTTTTGAACAGCTACAGCGGCAAAAAGGCTTAAGGTAAAAGCCATGCCGTAAAATCCCTTTTCGCTCAGTTCCAGATCGGCATTCCACAGGCCAATTACCAATAATAGAATGCTAGCGATGGTAGTAAACCAACTGATGCCGTAGTAGACTTCGGTTACAGGGATACCTTCTTGGCGGTCGCGGACACTTTTCTGCACCGAGACTACCGAGAACAATCCAAATAGTAAAATGGTAAAGTAATACCCTTTTTCATTCAACCACATGGATGCGTTCCAAAGTCCAATACAATAGGAGGCCATCCCAACAAAAAGCGCAGTCCATGAGGCTGAGACAAATGCTGGAGAAGGACGACAGCCAAGGTGTTTCTTTTTGTGATCCATGTGTTCGATCAATGGGGCATTGACAGGCTTTTTTTCTTTAAAAAATTGCGTTTCCATATTGATTTGTTTTGATGATTATGAAACAAAAGTCACGCACAATTGGGTACGGAACAATCTTAAATAATTCAAATACTTACGATTTATCTATACAATAATTTTATATATATAATTATTTTTCAGTTATTTATAAAATCTATTTTTTACGTTTAAATGCAATCAAATATTTCTATTGTAACACAATTTTCGGAATCCGATCGAGCGGAATTCATCTCTTTTCTTAAACAAAAAAACCGTAGAGGCGATGCCAAAAACATTGCACTGTTTAAGCTTCTTTCCAAGGGGGCGCGCAAAGGATTGGACCAGAGGTTGTACGGACAGGACAATAAAAACGCGCTACATGCCCTAAACAAAAGGCTGCATGATAATTTGATCGACTTTTTGGCTACGAAAAGTTTTGCACGGGAAACTTCGGAGGAAATGGAAATTCTGAAGTACTTGCTTGTGAGCCGTATTTTTTATGAGCAGGGCCTTCCGCGACAAGCCCGAAAACTAGTACGGAAAGCTGAAAGCCTATCCAAACAGCACGATCTTTTTGCCATTTTAAACGAGGTTTACCATACCCGCATCCAATATGCCCACATGCACCCAGAGGATTTGTTGGAAGATATCTTGGAAGCATCCAATCAAAACCTCATTCATTTGCAAAAAGAGCAGCAATTGAATGCCGCTTATGCCAAATTAAAAGCGTTACTTAAGGAAGGGCATTACCACTCTATCAACCAAATTGCCGAAACCGTCCTGGAAGAGTTCCACCTTTCCACGGCTTCTGGATTTACCTACAAATCGCTTTGGCAATTCATGAACTTACTAAGCAGTGCCGCTTCCGTAAAAAGGGACTATTACAGCTTTTCACCCATGTTATTGGAAATTTACGGGATGGTAGTCACTAAAAGTCAGTCGGAATCGAAGCATCTTTATTACCACATGGAAATCCTGCATCTCATGGCGGTGAATTATTTCCGAAATAAGGAATTTCAGAAATCGATGGAATTCGTCGTAGCTCTGGAGGCGTGCATGGACCTGCAACAGGGTACTTTCAAGCGCCGTTTTCAGGAAAAATTGACCCTCATCAAAGCGTTGAACCTACAGTATAGCGGCAAGGCTCTCCAAGCGCTTGAAGTGCTATCGCACAACCCCACTGGCTCGTTGGACCTCGTTTTGGCCAAAGTGATGTCGCTGTTTCATCTTGAGCGCTATCGGGAAGCATATCAAGTGGTACGAAAATGCAATCATTCCAATAAGTGGTACGAGAAAAAAATGGGACTCCTTTGGGTGTTGAAAAAGGAGATTATGGAATTGCTCCTACTTATGGAACTGGACAAACCCGATTTGGTTTTTAACCAATTAGAGCGTTTCCAAAAAAACTTCAGGAAAAAAATACATAAACTGGATGAAGGTCGCCTAGGGCCATTCATTAAATTAATTGCTTGGTATTATGAACATCCACAAGACGTAACCAAAGATGAATTTAAGGTGCGTGTTGAAAAAAGTTTTACCTGGAAGGCATCCAAGGCCGAGGATATTTTTGTGATGAGTTTTTACGCTTGGCTAAAATCGAAAATGGAGGCTCGCCCTCTTTACGGGACTACCCTGGAACTGGTAGATCGTTAAGGGCCTCGATTTAACAAAAATCCAAGGCCAACGTTTCCCCTAAAGGTCTTGTTTTTCAAAATGCTATCTTGCTTTAAAAGTTTCTTATATCTTTGGGAATTACAAAAATTGAAACCAAAAAACCTAAGACTTTCTTTTTTCCAAAACATGAAAAAATTGTACTCCCTACTATTTGCTGTGGCACTTTCCATTCAGGTATTGCCAGCACAAAACAAACAACAAGTAGCCACTGCTTGGCTTCAGTCTCAATTCAACAATTTAAAGTCCCAACAAGCCTTTCGGGTTAATTTTAGCCATAAAGGCCCTTCTGGGGAAACGTTCCGTTTTGCCCATACCGTTAATGGTATCGAAGTGTGGGGTTCGTCTGTTGCAGTCCACGTTTCACCCAAAAATACGGTTACTTACCATTCCACTACCTACGAAGACGACATTGAAACCATAGATACCACTCCTTCTCTTTCGGCAAGCGATGCCTTAAATTATGCGAAGGGAGCATTGCAGATTGATGAAATAATTCAGAGCGAGACCAAACTTTACGTCTACCAACTACAGGACGCAACCACATTAATCTATCGTGTAACTACAGTGTCGTCAGAGTTACCGGGCTACTGGGAAACCCTTGTTGATGCCAAAAGTGGTTCCATTATAAGTATGAAGGATATTTCGGTTTACGAAAAAAGTACCCGCCCTAAAAACACAGGGGTAAAGCACACTGTTTTAAGGGAAAGCCGAACGGGGGCTCCTTTTGTGGTGTTAACAGATGGAACGGCCATGGTTTACGATCCCGATCCGTTGACCAAAACCTTAAGCACCTACGGAGGTGATTACGTAGACAACAACGACAATACTAATGCCGCACTAGATGCGGCCAGAACCGCCGTAACCCTTTTGGGTATTGAATTTGACGGTGTCAATTACCGTTTAAGGGGTCCTTATGCGGAGATTGCAGAATTGCAAGCTCCTTCCACGGGTCTTTTTCTACAGCCTTCCTCAGATTTCAGTTTTACAAGGGACGCCCAGGGCTTTGAAGCCGCCAATGTGTACTACCATCTGGACAAAAGCATCCGCTACGTAAATGTTGATTTAGGGATTCCCTGCGTGTCACTCTTCAACAATGGAGTCGTTCGGTATGACCCCCATGCGTTCAATGGTGCAGACAACTCCTCTTACGGGGGGGGTAACCTAAATTTTGGCGAAGGAGGTGTGGACGATGCCGAAGATATGGATGTCATCCTCCATGAATTGGGCCATGGCCTTCATGATTGGATTACCAACGGGAACCTTTCCCAAGTAAATGGATTAAGCGAAGGATGTGGCGATTACTGGGCCAATTCCTACAAAAGAAGTTTGGGCTATTGGCAAGAAACAGACCAACAGTACTACTGGGTATTTGGATGGGATGGACACAATCCTTTCTGGTCTGGGCGCATTACCAATTATGGAGCCACCTATCCAGGAGGCCTAACAGGCGCAATTCACACCGACGGCCAGATCTGGGCCTCCGTTTTGATGGAAATTTGGGAACTGATAGGCAAGGACAAATTAGACACCGCTTTTTTGGAAGGTTTGGCCATGACCAATAGTGGTACCAACCAGCAACAAGCTGCCATCGCCGTTCGCCAAGCAGCAATTGATATGGGGTATTCGTGTGATGACATCAATGCCATGACCGATCGCTTTGAAGCCAGGGGCTACCTATTGCCTACCTACATTTGTGATCCAGAGCCTTGTGGTGTTACGTCTATTGCTGTTTCAAATATTTCAGCTTGTGATGACAACGGAACCCCTAACGACTCTAGTGACGACTTTTTTACAGCCGATGTAACGGTAACATTTGAAAACGCACCTTCTTCTGGCACCCTTGAAATATCTGGGGATGGAGTTGCTTCAGTTTCCGCTTCTGGTTTACCCTCCCCATATACCTTTGTGGGAGTAGTATTTGCCGCTGACGGAAGTGCTATCGATTTGACTGCAGCTTTCTCAGATGAAGTGGATTGCACCATGAACGAGCCCAATGCAGGAACTGCACCAGAATCCTGCAGCACCCTTGGGGTGACGGATCAAACCGTTTCTGAAGTAGTTATTTATCCCAATCCAGCAGAAAGTACTATTGTGGTTGGGAACTTAAAAGATCTGGTAAATGTTACCATTTACAACCTATTGGGTCAAAGAATTTTGGAGCGTACCATAGGCCCTAATACCAACACAGTGGATGTTTCCAATTTAGCCATGGGAACCTACCTGGTAAGGGTGAACCATCAGGTAATTCGATTGGTCATCAAGTACTAAAACCATTCGTTTTTAAAAAACGAAACACCACCCAGAAACCCTCTTCATTGGCTTAAAGAGGACGGCATCTTAACCGACAATCTGGGTGGTGTTTAACCAACCTAAACTATTTGCAACTTAAAAGTACGAGGGAAGTTGCAACCCTCAAAATCATGTAGCACCGCATATATAAAGTACGAGTTATTGAGCCCCCACTTTACTCAAAAACTGAATGTCATTTTCAACAGTTAGCAATAGTACACTGGTGGCTGTACAAAATACCGGGCTGGTTATACAATGGTGGCCATTCCAGCTACCATCCTCATTTTGAATTTTCAGGATGCGTCCGCTCATATCTTCATACCATTCCTTCCAGTCTTTGTCGCGATTGACCATTAAGGACTCTCCCGTTTGGAGGTAGCTAAGGAACTCTTCCCCGCCATTGTTCCCAAAGCCATTCATTACATCATCACGTTGGGCAGTATTTTTTCCAGATTGGTATACATTGTAGGAAGTCGTATATCCCATGGCCGTTGTTTCATCATAACCTATTTTGCGAAGGTTTTCTACGGTAATGGGAGCCGTTTTGTCCAATTTACCCTCTTTCTTGGCCTTATTGACAATTTCCTCAACTTCGCGAGCTTCCTTGGCGCTGGCCCTAAGACTGTTGCTAACGGCATACAGCATTACTCCAGCGCCATCCTCGGTACGAATGTCTCCGGTTTCGGAATCGTAATTGCCCTTCTGGTAATTTTTTGACCGCTCCAAAACCTCTTCATTTACCTTAACTCCAACGGCATCCGCCGATTCCAAGGCACTTAAAGCCAAACCACTTTGAAGTACACCAGCCCATCCAGCCCCTTTTTGCCTTCCGGCAGCATCGGTACCCAATTCAATTTTGGCTACACAAATATCCAAGCAGCGAGCAATCCGCTTTTCGTCCAACCCCTTTAACTTACGATCCAAAAGATTGGATAGTAGCTGTGCGGTAAGAACCGCATCGATGTTTTGCCCCAATTTGGTTTGGATCTGGGTGCCACGAACCTCGGTAATGTATTCAGCATTTTTGGGAGTGGCCTCCACAGTTTCGAGCAAATAGTCTAGGGCCCGTTTCAAATTATTGGCATATTTCCCCTCAGAAATAGTGGTGCCGCTTCTCAAATACGCCATGGCAACCATGGAAGTAGTTGCCGGATCGGCATTTACAGCATGCGGATCCATCAAATACTGAGCGCTGTGCGTACCGGCTCCATACCCCCCAGAGGGCAGTTGGGCATCACTCAGCCAAGATAGGCCGTCCCGGACGGATAGGTTTACATTTTCTTCTGTCATAAACACCTTAAAATCGTCGGAGGATTGTTCTCCCATCAGGGTCATAAAGACACAGCCATCAATAGGCTTCAAGGTTCGTTTAGTAGTAGCATAGGCCGAAGGATTCTCTTTAATGGCCAACCAAAACCCTAGGGCAAATATAGGAACAGCCACCAACATCAATTTTGTTTTCATATCGAGTGTTTTTGAAATTCCTTCCGAAAGTAATGCTGTCCCTTCTTCATTAAAAACAATACTGAGGCAACACGTCTTTTGGTTGAGCCAAAGAACCCCACCCATAAAGTTTTAACAAAACATTAAAAGAACTGGAGTTAAACCATTGCCAACCTAAAAGGTCATAATGCTGAACCTTAAATTTAAAAATCATGAAAAATACCTTATTGATTTGCGCAATGCTTGTGGCATTTGGAATAAATGCCCAACCAGGTCCCGGACCGGAATTTCAAAACAAAAAAGAAAAAAGGGAACTCCTCAAAGACCTTTCCCCACAACAACGAGCTGAGCTTCGAACCAAACAAATGACCTTGGACTTAGACCTTACCAAGGCACAGCAGGAGAAAATCCTTCAATGGAATCTGGAAAACGAAAATAAAAGAGAAACCATGAAGCAGGAGCGCGAAGCAGCAAAAGAACTTACCAAGGATCAACTCTTTGAGCTCAAAAAAGCCCATTTGGACTATGAAATTGCAATGAAGCAAAAGCTCAAATCCATCCTCACTGAAGAACAAATGGCCAAATTTGAGAAAAAAAGGGAGCACCACCCAGGCAAGAAAGGAGCCATGAAAAAACAGCCTAGAGGATAATTACTTTTTTGGCTTGGTTTTTGGATTGTTATTTTCAAATTAGTTACATTCGTAACTTTAAAACCACTAAAAAAGATGAAAAATTTATTTAAGATTATTGCTTTTTCCTTTGTCATGTTTTTAGGCATGAGTACTATGAGCGGCCAAACCCTAAAACAGGATCAAAACAGTCCAGAGGTAATCGCCAAACAAAAAACGGCTGACCTTAGCGATAAATTAGGGTTGAATGGTGATCAGCAACGTGCAGTTTTTCGTGCCCTTGTGGTTAAGGAAAACAGCTATGCCAAGGACATAAATGGTAAGGACCTTTCAAATGCCAACGTTATGGCCGCTAAGAAAAAATACGACGCCACTTTGGACGAGAATATGAAAAAGGCACTTACCGAAGAGCAATACAAAAGATGGTTAACTATTAAAGACGATCAATAAAACACAACATCCAAAATGTAAAAGGCTCCAAATTGGGGCCTTTTTTTATAGGGATAAGGCAACCCTCTTACTTGCTTCCAGTGTTTGGTCCAGATCATGATACGTCAATGCATCGCACAAAAACCAAGTCTCAAAAGCACTCGGGGCCAAATAAATCCCTTCATTGAGCATTCCGTGAAAATACGTTCTAAATTTTCCGCCATGTGCGGCTTTGGACGCTGTTTCAAAATTGGTTACGGGTGTTTCCGAGAAATGTACGGAGATCATGGAGCCCACTCTATTAATCGTATGGATAACACCGGCATTAATAAAACCCTCAATAAGGCCCTTTTCTAAATAGGCTGTTTTCTGTTCCAAAGAGTCATAGATACCTGAATTCTGGTGTAGTTCAGAAAGCATGGCCAATCCTGCAGCCATCGCTAATGGATTTCCACTAAGGGTTCCTGCTTGGTAAATGGGCCCATCGGGAGCAAGATGCCCCATGATGGCATCACTGGATGCAAATGCACCTACAGGAAGCCCCCCTCCAATAACCTTTCCAAATGCAACAATATCGGCAGCCACATGGTAGCGTTCTTGAGCTCCACCAGCAGCTAAACGAAAACCAGTCATAACCTCATCAAATATCAAAAGCATTCCACAGGCATCGCAGAGTTCCCGGAGCCCCTGCAGAAAGCCAGCTTTTGGCGGAATACATCCCATGTTTCCCGCAACAGGTTCGAGGATGATTGCGGCAATTTCATCAGGATGGTTTGCGACAATTTCCCTAACATCCTCCAAATCGTTGAAATGAGCCAAAAGGGTATCCTTTGCGGTACCTTGGGTGACCCCTGGACTATTTGGAGTCCCAAAAGTTACTGCACCACTCCCTGCTTGGATAAGAAAGGCATCACTATGGCCATGATAGCATCCTGAAAACTTGATGATTTTGTCCCTTCCGGTATAGCCTCTTGCCAATCGAACCGCACTCATGCAGGCTTCAGTACCGCTATTTACAAACCGGATTTTATCCATGTTCGGAATCATTTTCACTGCAAGCTCAGCAATTTCTGTTTCAATCTCGGTGGGCATTCCAAAGGAAGTTCCCAATTTTGTTTTTTCGATGATGGCCTCCACCACTTTTGGATGTGCATGTCCCAAAATCATGGGGCCCCATGAATTGATGTAATCGATGAAGCGGTTTCCATCAACATCCTGTAAATAGGGGCCTTTGGCACTTTTAACAAAAATTGGGGTCCCTCCCACTGCCTTGAAGGCTCTTACGGGGGAATTGACACCGCCTGGAATTACCTTTTGGGCTTCCTTGAAAAGCGTGCTGCTTCTTTGATAAATCATGAAAAACTAACGGTTTTTTATAGGGTGTAAATATAACACTTGCCCTATGGAAATGGTATTGGAAAGCAACCCATTGTATTCCTTGAGCGATTCGACAGTGATGTTAAAACGCCTAGCAATACTGTAGAGGGTGTCTCCTTTTTTTACAGTATAGGTACTTATTTTTGAGTCATCGGTCGTTATGATTTGTACAGCATCTCCCAAAACTTCCTTATCGAATCGGTCTAGGTTATTTTTTTCGATGATATCTATCAATTTTGCCGGATACCTAGGGTCGGTAGCATAACCAGCCTTTTTAAGGCCATGTGCCCAAGCTTTATAATCGTCCTTTCGCAATTTGAACAAATCCTGGTAACGACTCCGCTCAGTTAAAAAGAGGGAATGATCCCTAAACGAATACTTTGGATCTTTGTACTTTCGGAAACATTCCCCTTTTAGGTCATCGTCGTGATAGACTTTGTCGCCAGTCCAATTGTGGCATTTAATCCCAAAGTGGTTGTTGGCTTTTTGAGTAAGCTCCCCTTTTCCAGCACCACTTTCCAAAATTCCTTGCGCCAGAGTAATGCTTGCAGGGATTCCATACTGGAGCATTTCCTCCTTGGCAATTGCATTGTAGGTATCAATATAGGCCCCAACGATCTCGGCATAAGTTGCATTTGCGGGAAGTGTTTCGATTTTAGATTCGTCCGTGGTATTGGGAAGAGTCTCGTCGATGGCCTTAGTTTCCTTAGGGATAATAACGCGTTCCGTCTTCGTCCTAGGCGTTTTTTCCATTACTTTTTTCTTCGATTTACAACCAACGGCCAATAGTGACAGTATCCCAAGCAAGTAAATACTTTGCTTCATGTTATCATTCGATTTGAGGTAAATGTTTCTTTTTCAATAATTGATTCATACCCTGTATCCCTTGTAGGCCTCCGGTATGGATGGCTAAAATACGGCTATTTTTTTTCAGTCTGCCATCTTCAAGCAACTTCAAGAGTCCATACATCATTTTTCCGGTATAAATAGGATCGAGCGGGATTTCTGTATTTTTTTTGAATTCGTTGATAAAACGCACCAATTTATGGTCTATTTTACCATAACCCCCAAAAGTATGGTCTTCCACTACAGAATAATTGTGTTTGGCGGTGTATCTATCAATCGTAGTTTGATGCAATACCCCCTTAAGCGCCGAAAACCCTATGATGTGTTGGTGCTTTGCTGCCGAACGAACCAACCCTGCCATAGTGCCACCAGTCCCAACAGCTACCGCAATGGTGTTGAAGTTAATGGTCCTTTCCGAAAGTATATACTCGCAGCCTTTAACCGCCAGTGCATTGGTCCCCCCCTCAGGTAACCAATAAAAATCCCCAAATGCTTCTTTTAAATTTTTCAAAAAAGTGTCCTTTTCCTTAAAGCGGTATTCTTCCCTTGACACAAAATAAAGCTCCATGCCACAATCCCTAGCAAATGAAAGGGTAGGATTCAGTTCAAAATTATGGGCCAATTCATCCCCACGAATCACCCCAATGGTCTTAAACCCCATTTCCTTTCCTACTGCTGCAAGCGCCGCAATGTGATTGGAATAAGCCCCACCAAACGAAAGTAGGGTTTTGTAGCCCTTGTTACGGGCCTCTATAATATTGTAATACAGTTTTCTGTATTTGTTCCCAGAAATATGGGGATGAATCAAATCTTCCCTTAAAACATGGAGTACAACCCCAGGGTATCCCAAGAAATCCAAAGTAACAACCTGTAAGGGAGTATCCATTTCCTTAAAACGAAACATTCTGATTTACTGAATTTTAGATTTTGAAGCGTCTCTCCAAAAATATAAAATCCACAACAATAAACTGCAATGACCTAAAATCTCGTAAAAAGTATATTTCAAGAGCAATGTGTTTTGTGGATTTCTCAAAAAAAGAACCATTTAGCCGATAATATGATTTTAAGAATATTTTTTGAAATTGTTAAAATATATTGCATTTTATCGATATTAGTTGTATTTAATCGATATTTTATTATAATATTGTAGGAATATACTTAACAAATGTGCCTATGAAAACAAAACTACCCCAACTATTAACCTACCTATTCATAGCATTTACCTTTATGAACGTTCATGCACAAGTAGGAATCAATACGACCACTCCTCAAGGATGTTCTTTATTGGATGTTTCTGGCCCTGACAAGGGAATTTTAATCCCCAGGGTAGACATTTCAAATTTAGGTTCCATAGCCCCAATTACAGGAGGGAGCGCCGAAAGCCTCTTGGTTTACAACACCAATACCACTACTGGGAAAGGATTTCACTATTGGAATGGCAGCCAATGGATTGCCATTTCCAGTGACGATTGGAAAAAAGGAGGCAATGGAGGCACCATCCCTGGTACAGGTGCTGGACAACATTTTTTGGGAACCTCAGATGCCCAAGACTTTATAATTGCAACCAACGGCACTGAGCGCTGCCGTGTACTTTCCGATGGAAGGATACAAGCCACTATGAATGGTACCGCTGCAAACCCCTTATTTTCTTGGATCGGCGATCCAGACAAAGGTTTTTACAGTGCAGGCGCCAATGCTTTCGGAATTGCAACCAATGGAATTGAGCGCTTTACGTCCTCGGATGCAGAAGCGGTATTTAATGACCCCGAAAATGCAATCGACTTTCGGGTAGCGACTGATGGGGCTTCCAATACCCTTTTTGTGGATGGGGCAAATAACAATGTGGGCTTGGGAACCAACTCCCCAAACACAAGTGCCCAATTGGAGTTGGTAGATACCGACCGAGGTATCTTAATCAATCGCTTACCCCTAACATCAACAGCATTAACTGCCCCAATTTCGAGCCCAGCAACAGGTTTGCTCGTCTATAACACGGCCAATGCCAGTAGCGGAAGTACCGAAGTGTTGCCAGGTTTCTACTATTGGGAAGGTTCACGATGGATTGCCATGGGCGGAACCGGTGGTAAGGACTGGTCTCTTGAAGGAAATGCCGGAACCAGCCCCGGAACCAACTTTTTGGGAACTACCGATAATGTTTCTTTACTTTTTAGAACCACTGATACCGATCGCATGGAAATTGATGCCGATGGCACCATAGGAATTGGAAACAGTCCCTACAGTGATGTCGCATTGAGGGTAAACAATAGTGCCGTGCCTTACGGTATTATTTCTGAGACCTCCAGCAACGGAGTAGCAGTATATGCTTCAGATTCCGGAACAGGTTTGGGAATTTTCGGAACTTCAGCCAACAATCATGGTATTTATGGAACAACAGCCTACACAGGAGGCGTCTACCTTATTGGCGGTATCATTGGTTGGGGAACGGGAAGCAGCAGGGCCAATGGGATGTTGGCGGTTAGCGACCAGCCTGCAGGCTCCGACTCCAATATGGGGATACGGGCTGTATCGGGCAGTACCTCATCCATTTCTTCCACCCAGATCATGAATGTGGGGGTGAACACCAACGCAACCGACCTAGCTTTATATGCCCTAAGTGAAGGACCTATTACCTCTTTAGGCGAAATGGAAGCTGCACGTTTTCAAACCAACTATACCGGTAGCGCCATCAATGCTGATGCTCGCGATCCTAGGGCACAATTGGCGGGTTATACCAATAACAGCTTGGTAGGAGGAAATAGCATGTATTATGGAGCTTTTCTTTACAGTGGCGGATCCAGTTCCAATTCCTCCTATGCCTATGCAGGAGCCCGCTATGGTGGTACCAATTATAAAATTATTGGTAATGGCAATGTATCGACCATCGTAGAGGGTGTTGATGGCAAGAAGAAAATCATGTTCGCATCAGAGGCCCCGGAAGTGTTTTTTGAGGATTACGGTGTTGGTACATTGATGGGTGGAAGTGCATACATTCAGATTGATCCCAATTTCTCCAACAACATTGTGGTAGACCAGAATCACCCACTCAAGGTCTTCATTCAATTGGAAGGAGATTGCAGCGGGGTTTATGTCACCCAAAAGACGGCAGAAGGATTTTTGGTAAAAGAATTACAGCATGGAACTTCCAATGTATCCTTTTCTTACCATATCGTAGCCAACAGAAAGGATGAACTGGGAAATTCCCCCGATGAAAGTTCAAAATATGCGGATTTGCGATTCCCGAATGCTCCAGATGCCCTTCAACCTAAGGAAAGCAAAGTGGATGCTTTGGAAAAAAACAAACCTAGGGATTCTTATGCAAGAATGAATTAATCAACGACCCAATACCTAACCAAAAAAGGACTTCGAAAATGAAGTCCTTTTTTGGTTAAGGCAAATTTCATTCACCCACATGGGTAAACCATTCGCCAAAATCGCTTAGGGCTGTATTGAAACTGAATTTCAATTGTTTACACACCTTATTTGATTCTAAAAAGTTCAAAAAAGTTAATATATTTAATTTTTAAGTAGATTTTTGTAGGAATTTTACCTTTTATCTGTGTATAAATGCATTTCATCGAATTTATTTGATATTAATGGATTTTTTGAAGTATTCTTGTATTCCCAAATCTAAATATTAATGCCATGAACAAAATTATACTGGTACTCTTCTGTTTTCTGACAGTTTACCTAGGGCATTCCCAGGTAGGAATCAACACCACATCCCCTTCGGCAGGAAGCATCCTGGATGTGGACATTGCCGATAAAGGGATATTGATCCCCCGTGTGGACATTGCAAACCTAAGCACGATTGCCCCAGTTACCGGGGGTAGTACTGTAAGTTTATTGGTTTACAACACCAATAGCACCACAGGCCCTGGTTTCTTCTATTGGGATGGTTCCCAGTGGGTTGGAATCGATGGCGAGAAAGATTGGAAATTGGCTGGAAACGCCGGTACCACCCCTGGAGTAGGTGGAGGCCAGGACTTTTTGGGCACTACCGATGCCCAAGATCTGGTCATTGCAACCAACGGTTCTGAACGTTTCCGCGTTATGAGCGATGGCCGAATCCAAGCGACGGTTAACGGTTCTGCTGCTGCTCCTTTGTTTTCATGGAGTGGCGATACCGATAAAGGTTTCTACAGTGCAGGTGCAGACCAATTTGGAATTGTAACCAATGGAATTCAACGCTTAAACATTACCAACAGCGAATTGGTGGCCAACGATCCAGGCAATGATGTAGATTTTCGCGTTGAAACTTCTGGCAATGCCAATGCTTTGTTCATTGATGGCGCAAACGACAACATAGGAATTGGTACCGGTACCCTTAATAATAGTGCACAATTAACATTGGGCGACTCCAACCGTGGTATCTTGCTGAATCAAGTGGCACTTACCGCCACCACTTCGGCTTCCCCAATCAGTTCTCCGGCTACAGGGCTTTTAGTATATAACACAGCGACTTCTGGTTCTGGAGCCACAGCTGTTGCCCCCGGACATTACTATTGGAATGGATCGCGATGGGTTGCCATGGATGGAACCAATGGTAAGGACTGGTCCTTGACTGGAAATTATGGAACCAACACTACCAACAACTTTTTAGGAAGTGTGGACAACGTAGGGCTTGTTTTCAGAACAAATAATACCGAAAGAATGGAAATTGAGGACGACGGACAGGTAAATATTGGTTTTGGAGCAACTACCAGCACTACCGATTTCCAATTTGAAGTACAAGCTACTGCTACCAATGGAACAGCCATTGCCGGGTATGGGTCTGGTACAGGATATGGAATCCGAGCCTACAACTCTGCTTCGGGAGCCGCTTTTAGAAGCTTAACAACCAATTTTATTGCCGACTTAATATCTCAAAACACTAGAGTTTCAGACGGAACAAACTTAAGTGCAGGTATTGTATCAGCTGCCAATGGCGAAAGCTTGAACTATTACGATACCACAGGAGGTAGTTTTAATGGAACCAACTTTGGTGGTGCTGGTATCGCCAAAAGTACTACAGGAACCGGAATCATTGGTACCGGAAATGCGAGAACCTCGGTAGTTTATGATCCCTCAGGTTCGGGTATAGGAGGTTCTGGAGATGTATTGGGTGTTTTTGGGTATGCAGGTAATGGTGGAGTTGCCAGTGCCAACCGCGGAAACGCAGGAGCAAGATTTGACCTCGACGCCGATAATAATGTTACCACTACTACAGGTTCTGGCGCTACTAGAGCCTCAGCCACCTTGGCAGGATTTAACAACGTTCAACCTTCCGGCACCTCCAACTCTAGGGATAGTTATTTTGGTGGTTACTTTAGCGGTGGTAGTCAAGGCTCTGGAACACCTGCCTATGCCTATGTTGGGATGCGCTACAATACCAATTCATCCGGTAGCTCTGGTACCGATTATAAAATTATTGGTACCGGTACGGTGTCTACCTTGATCAATGATGAAAACAATGTACCCAGGGTCATGTTCGCTCCTGAAGCACCAGAAATTTTCTTTCAGGATTTTGGTGTTGGACAATTGGTGAATGGAGAGGCCAGAATTAATTTGGATCCCATCTTAAAAAGAAACATTTACGTAGACAAAAACCATCCCATTAAAGTGTATGTTACCTTGGAAGGCGATTGTAACGGCATTTATGTGACTAACAAATCGTCCGATGGCTTTACCGTAAAAGAATTACAAGGAGGAACTAGCAATGCAGCCTTTTCTTGGCAAATCGTTGCCAATAGGGCAGATACTAAAGATGCCAGCGGTAATGTAATCTCCAAAAATGTGGGCTTGCGTTTACCCGTAGGACCAGGACCTTTAAAAAGCAAACCACTTAAAGAGATAAAGCAGAATGAACTGCCTTCCGATACCGGAAGCAGCGCTGGTCCGGCTAATTAAAAATTAACGGCCAATACATATATTGTAAAAATCCTGCTGGTGTCCCGGCAGGATTTTTAGTTTTTGCACGTCCACATCCCTTAATTTTGAACTAACAAGAGAAAGTCAATTCTATTACATCGTCTTTTTTTTTACGTTCATCGAAAATCCGTTAACTATTAACCAACTTGTCTAACTTCCACTATACCTTTAATCTTCCTATAACTTTATTAAAACCAAGGCAATATGAAATCATTTACCCCATACTTGATTTCCAAATCGATCCTATGCCTACTTTTTGCCGGTTTTACAATGCATGCCCAAGTGGGAATCAACACAACGACTCCTGCAGGGGGCAGTCTCCTGGACGTGGACAGTGCCAATAAAGGCATCCTGATTCCACGGATTGACATTAGCAACCTCAATGCCATCTCCCCAGTTACTGGCGGCAGCACGACAAGTTTGTTGGTTTACAATACCAATAGTACAACTGGTCCGGGCTATTTCTACTGGAATGGATCACGATGGGTACGCATTGATGGGGAAAACGATTGGAAGCTTACAGGCAATGCAGGTACCACCGTTGGCACTAATTTTTTAGGGACCACAGACGGTGTGGATGTCGTACTTGCTACCAATGGCTCAGAGAATATGCGTTTGGTGAACGGTGGGCAGGTTACCGTTAATACTACCACTCCCCTTTTTTCTGTTGACCGATTTACCTCGGTAGGCGCTACAAATGAGAGTGCCATAAATGGCTATTCCTCTGGATCTTCCGGGATTGGTGTGTACGGGGAAAACAGCACAGATAGTGACGGTGTCGTTGGGGTTTCCAGTACTGGTATTGGAACCGTGGGTGTTAGTAATGCAGTAGGCGTGCTGGCACAAACAGCATCCAACGGATATGGTGTGTACGGGTATGCAAGCGATGCAAGTGGCTATGCAGGGCGTTTTAGAAATACCGATGCATCAGGGATTTCGATGGCTGTTACCGGTCAAGGAAATCCGTTTCTCGCATACATTGGAAGCTCAGCAACATTCTATGGATATAACGGATTGGTGGCCATTGGTGATATAGGTCAAGGTTTATCTGCCTCGGGAGGCGATTTAACGGCTTCCTATATCGCAGACGAAGGTGTTTTTGGGTACGGCCCAGATCTTGGGGTGGTAGGGTATTCCGATAATTCCAACAACGCTGGAGGGGGTTATTTTGATAATAATGCCAGTGCCTATGCTTATATTGGATATAGAACTATGGGCACAAACTATAAAGTGCTCGGAAGCGGCACCATGAGTACCATCGTTAAAGACACAAACAGTAAACCCGTCATCATGTTTGCCCCAGAAGCCCCAGAAGTATTTTTCCAGGATTATGGAACAGGAAGGTTAACCAATGGGGTAGCTTATATTAAAATAGATCCCACTTTTGCAAATAATATCCGGGTAGACAAAAACCACCCTTTGAAGGTTTTTGTTCAATTAGAAGGGGATTGCAATGGCGTATTTGTAACGGATAAATCGGCAAATGGTTTTACCGTTAAAGAACTACAGGGGGGAAATTCCAATGTTCCATTTACATGGACCATTACGGCAAATAGGGCCGATGAAGTAACTACATTAAAAGATGGAAGTCCCGAAATATCTATTTACAGCACCCTTCGCTTTCCCGATGCTCCTCCACAACTAGTGAAAAAAGAATTCAAAAAGTCTTCTGCAGCCTATGCCGAGGAAAATTCAAGATTGCAGTACGTCCAAAAAAAGAAAGGGCAAAAATAGCTATCTAAAGTGTTTAAACGTTACATAAAAAGGCCGCTTCTTTAGATAGTTGAGGTCTTTTTCGTTCTGATAAGCCTCTCTTTCAAAAGAAATATGCCGGTAGGCTTCGTATCGATTCCCGTATTGGGCCCAACGCAGTAAAAATTCCAAACCATACCATACGAAGAAAAAAACGATTCCCAATTCGGCCTGCTGTCTCAGGTGAATCCGTTCGTGATTCATGAAAACGACATCATGGACCAATTCCCGGTTTCGCAAAATAAGGAAAGGCCAGAGTGCCATCCCAGAAAATTTCTTCCGAAGCAAAAAACGATTCACCCATACTAGCATCAGCACAAGGTACAAATTTGGTACCTTTGCAGTGTGACCTTCCACAACAAAAACATACCCTTGGAAGAGGGCGATTTCTACTTCACCCCCGAAGGCTATCGTTGCTTTACGGAACAGTACCTCCTAAAGCGTGGCTATTGCTGTGAGAGTGGATGCAAGCATTGCCCTTACGGATACAATAAAAAAACCAATTCTCAATCGTGATGCCCATGACCTTTCAGGAAGCTATTCAACAAGGAATCCCCGCTACCCTACCGCAAGCAGAACCGTTCGATCCTTCTGTGAACCATGCCCCAAAGCGAAAGGCTATTTTAACCCCTCAGGAACAAAAACTAGCTCTACAAAATGCCCTGCGTTATTTTGAGCCAAAGCACCATGCCAGCTTGCTACCCGAATTTCGGCAGGAACTGGAAACTTATGGACGTATTTATATGTACCGATTTCGCCCTAAATACCCCATGCACGCAAGGGCTATCGATGCCTATCCGGGAAAATCACTACAGGCAAAGGCCATCATGCTCATGATCCAAAACAACCTGGACCCAGCCGTAGCACAACACCCTCACGAATTGATTACCTACGGCGGTAATGGAGCGGTATTCCAAAACTGGGCTCAATACCTGTTGACCATGCAATACCTGAGTGAAATGACCGACGAGCAGACCTTGGTGATGTACAGTGGCCATCCCTTAGGCCTGTTTCCATCCCATCCCAATGCTCCCAGGGTGGTCATTACCAACGGCATGATGATTCCCAATTACTCTCAACCGGACGATTGGGAGCGCTTTAACGCGTTGGGGGTTACCCAATACGGACAGATGACGGCGGGAAGCTATATGTATATTGGACCACAGGGAATTGTGCATGGGACCACGATTACGGTCCTTAATGGGTTTCGGAAAATTGGCAAAAGCCCCAAGGGCGGACTTTTCGTTACCTCGGGATTGGGCGGCATGAGCGGTGCCCAACCCAAAGCCGGTAGCATTGCTGGCTGCGTAACCGTTTGCGCCGAAGTTAACCAAAAAGCCACCCATACCCGCCATAGCCAAGGCTGGGTGGACGAAGTAATTTCAGACTTAAACCAATTGACGGCCCGGGTTAAACAAGCTCTTTCACAAAAAGAAACCGTATCCATAGCCTACGACGGCAACGTGGTGGACGTATGGGAGCATTTTGATAAGGAAAATCTGCAAATCGATCTGGGTAGCGACCAAACTTCCTTGCACAATCCTTGGGCAGGAGGGTATTACCCTGTGGGCATGAGCTACGAGGAATCGAATGCCCTAATGGCCAATAACCCCCAATTATTTCGGGAAAAAGTTCAGGAAAGTTTACGCCGCCAAGCCGCAGCCATCAATAAGCATACCGCCAAAGGCACCTACTTTTTTGATTATGGAAATGCCTTTTTATTGGAAGCTTCCCGCGCAGGAGCCGATGTAATGGCCAAGGACCCCAGTGGGCAAAGGGAATTTCGTTATCCCAGTTATGTTCAAGACATTATGGGGCCTATGTGCTTCGATTATGGGTTCGGGCCCTTCCGGTGGGTTTGTTGCTCTGGCAAGCCCGAGGATCTTGCTAAAACCGACACCCTTGCCACCCAAGTGTTGGAAACACTCAAAAAACAATCCCCTAAAGAAATTCAACAGCAAATGGCAGATAACATCCAATGGATCAAGGGCGCCCAGGAAAACAAATTGGTGGTAGGCTCGCAAGCCCGAATCCTGTATGCCGATAGTGATGGTCGCATCCAAATAGCATCGGCTTTCAACAAAGCCATTGCCGAAGGCATCATTGGCCCAGTGGTATTGGGCCGCGATCACCACGACGTTTCCGGCACCGATTCGCCTTATCGAGAAACCTCCAACATTTACGATGGCAGCCGATTTACGGCAGATATGGCCATTCAGAATGTAATTGGCGACAGTTTTCGTGGGGCTACTTGGGTAAGCATCCACAATGGTGGTGGCGTGGGATGGGGCGAAGTGATTAACGGTGGGTTCGGTATGGTTCTTGATGGGAGTAAGGAAGCCCAAACCCGATTGGAACAGATGCTGTTTTGGGATGTCAATAACGGTATTTCCAGAAGGGGGTGGGCCCGCAACAAAGAAGCTATTTTTGCCATACAGCGCGCCATGACTCAACAACCCAACTTAAAAGTAACGCTTCCCAATGTTGTGGATGAACAATTATTTGAGTAAATTTAGCATGCTATGAACAAAAGAATCTTTTTACCACTGCTCGTGCTGCTTTTGGCAGCCTCCTCCTGTACCTCGGTACGGGTGGTTACCGATTATGACCGCAATGCCAATTTTGGCACTTACCAGACTTTCGCTTTTTACAAACCAGGGATCGACAAAGCTAAGATCAGTGACCTGGACAAAAAACGCATCCTTCGTGCCATCGATGCCGAACTTATGGCAAAAGGCATGCAAAAAAATGAAAAACCCACTATTCTAGTAAGCATCTTTACCAAAGAAAGTGAACGCGTAGATGTGTACCACAATAACTTTGGATGGGGATGGGGATGGAATCCTTGGTGGTATGGCGGGTATTATGGAAATTCCGTTTCCAGAACTACCGAAGGCACTCTCTACATCGACTTTATCGATGCCAACACCAACGAATTGGTATGGCAAGGAATGGGTACCAGCCGCTTAATTACTTCCGGAGATGTGGAGGCCAAAGAAGAACGCATCAAGGAGATTGTACACGAAATCCTGGCCAAATATCCTCCCAATCAATAGAAAAGAAAAGACTCCATGATCCATAAAGCTCCTATTTTGGGAGCTTTTTTTTGGAGCCTCCCTCTCCAATACCAGCAAATTAGCCCTGTTTGATTGTTTGGATTCCAGTCAAGGGTTTTTTCCATTTTTTATCACGGGGAAAAACCCCTTTATAAAAACAACTAATGTCCTCTTTTTCAGTATCTTTATAGTACCGTTCTTTGTACAACAAATTTAATCACACCTATCATGAAAAAATTATTTACTCTTTGTATTGCTTTATTAAGCGTAACTGCCTGGGCACAGGACTATATGTTTGTGCATACGGCAACCGCTGCAAGTCTCTCTGCAGACCTTACTTACATCGACAATCCTTTGTTGAATGGCAATCCCGGCGCACAATTGGTCTTTTCCCATGTATGGAACCCACCTGGGTCTATTGGGGTGTACAATGACCACCGCACCGGCCTGTATTACGATTCCGTTGAAGGAAAATGGGGCATTTACAACGAAGACGCCACCAACATGGTTGAAGACTCTTCCTATTTTGTTTATGTAGAGCAAGGCACTGAAATTTTCCAACACATTGCCGATGCTGGAAACCAGGGTTCCGATCCTTCCTACACGGTATTGAACCACCCAGACATCAATGGAAATCCGGAAGCACAGGTAGTCGCTTCCACCTACTACAATCCTAATAGCTCCAGAAATGATTTCAATTACGGTACTTGGTACGACGGGGCTAACTGGAACCTTTACACTGAAGATGCCTCTTCCATCCAATTTGGCGATGCCTTCTTGGTAGCCATCAACAGTCCTTCCACAGTAGCCTATCGCCACGTTGCAGCTGCCGGAACCGTTGTGAGCAATTGGACCAACATCAGCCATCCGTTGTTGGACGGCAACTCAGATGCACGTTTTGTGTTTTTCCACAACTGGGGTGAAAGCGGACAGACCTCTAACGTAGTCATCAACAAAACCATGGGAGCTTGGTATACCGGAACTAATTGGGCTATCTATAATGAGGATGGCACTTCCTTCTCTACAGATGCAGAGTTTGACCTATTGATTTTTGACCCTTCCCTTGGCACCAACGATTTGAACATTGCCCAAGTAAGCTTGGCTCCTAATCCAGTGAGCAGCAGCACTACGGTAACTGCCACGGAAACCATTAAGCAAATTGCCATTAGCAATGTTTTGGGACAAATCGTGAAAGTAATCAACGGAACTGGGACCCAACAAACCATCGACCTTAGCTCTTTGTCCTCCGGACAGTACTTTGCCAGCGTGACCACCGAAACTGGCTCGCAGGTCATCAAACTATTGAAACAATAAGCTTAAGTTGAGCGAATCCTAAATTCTCTACTATTTTGGATTTAAAAAGGCCGCCTTTAAGGGCGGCTTTTTTTATGAACTTATCAGGAAAGGTTTATCGGTAATTTTCTTCCGGGGGAAGCGACAGCGGTTTTTCGGTACTGCGCAAAGGGACTCCTTGCAACAAAGGCTCCACAGCAGCATAATCGCGGATAACTTTTACCGCCAAAAAGCAAAGTGGGATCCCAATCAAGCTCCCGCCCATGTCCATTTGGGTAGCGGTAAGGATTTCTTCGGCTGTTTCCACATGCATCGAAATACGAAAGGAGAAATTTCCATACAAATTGTTAAGCACCCAAAGTGCCCACCACCAACCTATAAATAGGGTACTTAGTTTGGGGCGTAAAGCCACGCCATTATTAGGAAGGATGGCTTCAGACTTCTGGTAAAGTTCCTGCATGATTTGGTAGGGCCAAAACAAGTTCAGGATGGGTACAAACCAACTCCCTGCAGCCCATCCTTCTTCACGATTAAGTCGGGGTACCAATAGATGGAGGTTGTAATAAGCCCTTCGGAACCACTGGATAAAAGTTACAGCCGATACGATATAGGCAATCACGTAAAGGATGCCTATGACCATTTCACGTAGGTCGTTCAAATCGGCTTCTTCCATAGTGTACTCGCCGCCGTGGGCAATGCGATCGATTAAATTGTATTGCATGTAGCTCGAAAAAAAGGAGACTACCTCCAGTCCTAAAATGATGTAGATCAACAACTGTGCATTTTTGGCACGTTGCTGATTGGGTCGTAATGATTGCATGTGCTTTTTAAAAAAGTCGAGAGTTTCCAAACCCCCAACTGGTTGGTTTTGGGTAAATATACTACTTTTTTTGGGCCACACCACCACTTCCTAGGGCACCCACGAGCCATTAGATTGTATTGAGCAAAGCTTACTTTTTGGCCTCGTTTTCCTTTACTCGGAAGGCCACAATTTCAGCAATAAGATCGAAGGGAATGGGTTGGTCCAATGGAAACTGTACCGAGCCCTTACCTTGTTTGTACTTCGCCAGTTTTTTGGCAAACTGTGCATGTCCGGAGGGAGTGGCGTAGAACCCAATGTGCTTGTCATAACCCGCGAAATAAACCAAGGGTCTTTTCTGGGTTTTATAAGCGGGCATGCCATACGAAATGCTTTCGACGGCTTGAGGGGCATGTGCCAAGATGGTTTGCCGCACTTGTTGGAGTAGTGCCTGCAACTCTTGGGAAAAACCTTCAATGTAAGCGTCTACGGTAGTAATAGGTAATTTCATGGGAGCGGGTTTAATTTTGGGGGCTGAAGTATTTCTTCAATTCTTCCTCCACAACTTCATTGAAATTCTCTTTGGTAATATGCGCTACCGTTTCAATGGCCTTGAAGAAATCATCGTCTGTAGTTCCACAAGTAATGACCTGAAGAACCCCATCCATCCCCTTTTCCCGTTCAATTTTGCGCATGATTAAGGCTGCAACCGGCATTTTGGTGGAAATTGGGCTTTTCATGATTCGGTTTTTTTCAAAGATCTCGAGGGGCGTTACTCCATTCTCGGCAAGGTACTGTTTCAGAAACCCGTAATTCTCCTTGGTAGCAAACCCCCAATAATCGGTAAGGTTGATGTTGTAGCCCTCTTCGGCCACCCAATTCCTAGACTGCTGGGGCACTTGCAACTCAAAATAAAAATGGGTAAGGTCGTGCTTGTATTCTTCCCTGTTGGTTCCCGAAACAAACAAGTTGGCCTTCCCAAGGGTAACGCAACCGCGCTTCACCCCATTGATATCTACATGGTAATCAATGCCCATCAATTGGTACACTTCCTGAAGGTTCAGGCACTTGTAGTACCGAATCGGACGCGATTCCATGTTCCACAAAGCCGCCAAGAACTCATTGTGGTTGGCAAAGGCTTCGGCCTCCTCCTCATTGAAGGCTCCCCGGTAATAAAAGTGTGCATTTTTTATTTTTCGGGTGTTCCAATCCTTGGTGTAAAATTCGAAAGGGTTCAAAAACTTAAAGGTATGGTTAGACTCTTGGGCTAAAAAGGTCATCCTGGCCCGTTCATCGACCTCCCCATTTTGGCTTCCCCGGAAGGAGAGCGAGACCAAAAAGGTGTTCTCCGCCTGTTCCACAAAATTAACCAGATAGGGTCGGTAGTAATTGGAATCGTTTAGCGCGGCATTTACCTCGATAAATTTAAGCGCGTCAAACAAGTCTTTGTAGGTGGTGTAATTGAGCGAATCGACGTAGCGGTAGGTGGTAAAATCGGCATCCTTAAGTTCCAGAAACCGATCCAGGTCTGCAAGGAACCGGTTTTTGGGCTCCGTTTCCAACCGGATTTTTACCCCCGCTTGAATGCGTACATTGGTTTCATTGGGCTGGGCCCATAAAACCAAGGGAAAGCACACGAAAAGGAGCCAAGGTTTCAAATTTTTTTGTTTTAAAAATAAGGCATTTTTGTGTCAAACTAGGCATTGGTTGCTGCAAAATGTTGACTGGGATAGCTTCAGCCAACTGCAACAGCGTTCTTTGATACACCCAGCAAAGGCACTCGTTCCGTTCTAAAAAGTACCCTCTGTTATTGGTACGAATATGTGGATTTTTTGTGTTCCTTGCCTTTTTCATAGAAACCTTCCCCTTCACTTAGGGCCAATCGTGGGGACACAAAAGAGTAAAGGTAGGAGGACCATGTAAACGCAAACCCGGCTGTTTTTAAAATGTTGTACACTTTGGAAAAACAGTTGTTTCCAATTCCGATGTTTGATAAAATGAGGGAAAAGGTCCCTCCACCGATGGCATTTTCACACAACGCCTTCACTGCTTCCACTTTTGATTTTTTCACCTTAATTTCATGGAAATTCATGCCCCTTCCCTTAACAAATTGCTGCGGGGTCTTTCCCTTACTGGTGGCAGGGTTTCTTCGGATTTGTTCAAAAGAACCGTACCAGGTTACCATTTTGACCAAGGAGGACAGCATATTCCTTGCATCGGCCCTAAAGTGGTACATCCAGGCACCGTCCTTTGTTTCCAGGATGATGTACGTGTGTCCCATATTTTTTCGGTCGGTTGCCAAGGTAACATAGCCCATTTGCCCCCGGATGTTCCGGAAATTCCCGTCTTTTACCAACTGGGCTATTTCGACCGATGGAATCCCCTCCGAAAGGGGCATGGAATCCTTCGACCCGGCCGACTTTCGTTGCAATGCCTTCCGGCCCATTACATCTGCCTCATGCTCTAATTGGGGATCGTCGTTCACCCCTACCTTTTCCTTCAGCTGTATTGTGGGTTTTACCCGTCCCTGTTTTTGTTGCACCACATGCCATGCTTCGTGCGGTAGGTGCTTTTCCTGTCCGGGGCCCAAATGAATGTTGGTGCCCTGTGCATAGGCGTGTGCATGCAACTGGGCAGGTTTTGGGGAATTTCGGTGCACCTTCACATCATCCATCGAATATCCAGAAAGCTGTTCGATACCGTTCTTGAGCTGGTCTGGCAGCCCCGTGGTATTGGCCTTTTTTTGAATGGGAAGTTGAGGAGAAACAGAAGGTTGTTTGCGGTTCTCCATGAACCCCTGCAATTCTTTCTTTTGGAGCACCTCTGGCCTGTTGTCGACAAACGAAACCGAAGACGGGTTCCCTTTGTGTGTTGTTGCCAGAGCGGCAGCGACTGATTGCCTTTTACTTTCCCGGTTCTTGTCCGTATGTGTACGCATAGGCAGTATACTTGATGTTATTTCGTGGGGAGGTTCCTAAATGTACAAAAAAAAACCGTTACAAATAATTTAAAAAGAAACCTGAAATCCCTTCCAATGGCCTAATCGACCTGCATATTCATCGTGTAAGGTCGAAGCGGTCGCTCTGGGTGGTAGGTTGGGAAATGACCAGGAACTCGAGGGGAACCTTTTGGTCGTTCCGGATGCAGTGCGGCGTGTTGGGTGGAATATGAAGCCCCTCCCCGCTTTGTACCGTCACGATTTCCTCTCGTACTTCAAATGTAGCGGTACCGCTAATAATCCTAAAAAACTGTTGGGCCTTTTGGTGGTAGTGCCTTTGCTCCTGGGTATTGGGCGGCATTAGTTCCTCAATGACGCTAAGGCCTGGGGTGTCGACGAGCCGCCAACCACTGCAGCCTTGGCCCCATTGGTAGTGTTCGCTGGTAGTTTTGGATTGGATCACGGGTGGTATTGGTTGATGTTTCCCTTCTTATAACTGACTCGTAGGAGGAAAATTGCATCAAGGCACCAAGTCCTGCAATTCCCGAAGCAGAAAACAGGCCTCATGCTGCGTCATCCCAATATGGGGGTAGTAGTCCACCGCCTTGGGCGCTGCCAGTAGGATGAGGGTAGCTTGTGGGGCCTCCAACTTGGTGCGACGGATGAGCTCCTTGCCAATGCCTTGCTTTTGATAGGCTTGGTCTACGGCGAGGTCGGAGAGGTAAGTACAGTAGGTAAAATCGGTAAGGGCCCTGGCTACTCCCACCAATTTATGGCCCTCGCGTGCCGTGAGGATGAGGTTGGCATGGCGAACCATGGCCTCGAGCCGCTCCAAATCCCCTATGGGCCTACGTTCGGCAAGAGAGGATTGGATGAGGACTTCCTTGAATTCCTGAGCGGAAAGGTTGCTTTCGAGTTGGTAGTGGATCATAAAAGTAAGGATGGTTTGTTTGATGAAACATACTTGGTACAACAGCCCGAATGGAAGGGGGTACTTCTAATTATTATAGGGGTCCATAATTCCAACCGGCTTATGACCCTGCTCTTTTTTCAGTTGGCCTGCATTAAAACTCCCCTCAAATTCATTGGAATAAAGGGTTAGAGTATCATTGACAAAAAGTTCAAACCTAAATTTAGTAGCAATCTTTCCCTTTAAGCAAGGTGCCGAAAACTCCCAATACTCATTCGGTTCAATGAACACCTTATGGTAGCTGTTACCGCACCAGCTACTTGGCAAATATTCCACGTCTCGCCATTGATTGTTGAAAAAGGCCTGTCTTTTCAAATACAATCTGCTGTCTTGGGCCGGCAACTCTTTCATCGAATCGGATTTATTTATGATGAACACCTTAAAGCCCGAAATTCCTTTTTCGAATTCAGTTGTCAAATCGGTTTTTACCACGATTTCAAGGGCGTTTGATTTTGAATATTCCGAAATTTCCGGTGTCAGTTTTTTGGGGGTGTTGTTATCTTCATAAAAACCCCCTAGGGCGGTTGGGTCGGCTTGACTTGTTCCGGCATAGAAATACCCGCGCAATTTAAATTTTACATCCAGGCAATTTTGCCCTAAGCTTAGTTGCGAAATAAGGATTGCCAAGATGACCGTTAGTTTGTTCATACTCCAAAAGTTTATTGCAAAGTTATTGGGTTCATTCCCTCAGTCAAAATGGGAATGAGGGAGCAAGGTCAATCATTAAGTAAACTATATATTTTCGCCGATATTGTTTGCATGGGCGTAATCCTCAAGGCGCTTTAATTTTATGATGAATAGCGGTATCCAAGATAGAGCAACAGTACTACGACGATTACTTTAAAAAGCCAACCTATCCGTGCATTTTTCTTGAGTTCCTTTTGGTTGTAAAACGTGTTGAATTTTCGCTTCCCAAAATACCAAAAATACCTTAAGATGGCACCAAACCATTCCGAGGAATGCATTTCACCGTCTGCGGCATTGGACCAAACCATGCCTTCCTGTCTTTTAGGTTTTTCCATTTTGGGGTTGAAATTACTGGCCACGGCTGGTAGTTTCTTCTCTATTTGTCCTTTAGGTGCTAAAGTTGTTACAATACACCTCCCCATTCACTGGGCTGTGCCGAAATAACACCATTATGGTGCGGTATTTTATTTGTCGATTCCAAGTTGCTTTCTAAGGTCCAGATTTAAGAGGTATTGCGCTTCAGCGGACACGGCACTTTTGGAGGCATTAGCAATATCCTTACCTTCTTTGGTCCATAAATAGGGGATGAAATTAAAAACTTGGTCTCCGGTAAGTTTGGCTACATCTATTTTCCAGTTGTTCCATCGGTACCCTTTATAGAAATCGTCCATATCATAGTTGAAGCAAAAATTTAAAAAGTCTGAATAGGTGAGGTCAAGCGGCTCGAATTCCAAATTGTCCGGAGCGAAGTAGTATACCTTTCCCAAATCCGTTCCAAGCCCGCCCCCATTAAGGAGAAAAAAACCTCCCAACACATCATCGGCAATCAATAAATAGGGTGCCGGTTCACCAAAACTATCAAAGGCTTTTCCTTTATTCCATTCGGGCAACGACCTGTTCATTTTCTCACCTCCCGAACCCAGAATCCTTATCCAACCATTGTCAATCAACAGTCCACTGGTGCTGTAAACAATTGCTCCCATTGGAGAGCGGGTCGTTACCTGTATTTTGTACAAAGCGTCTTTTGCTTTTAAGGAATCTGCCGGCAGCACCTCCACTTTATTTTTTGCAGCAGCAATCCATTCGGTTACAAGTGCCCAACCGGGTTCTTCTTTATTTATTAATTGATCTAAGGAACGCATCTTTACCTGTCCAAATAGGGTGCATGAAATTAAGGTAAAAGATGCAAGTACTAAAAATCTTCTCATAAATGGTTTTTTCAAGAGGAATACCATGCTTCCGCAAGAGCCTATTTTAGGCATTATCCAAAAAATTTCAGGTCAAAGTCTGTAGTCGAAAACCAATTGAAATACCGAGCTTTTAAGGTTGTTCCTTTCTAGTATTCCATAATCATACCTCAGCCCCATTCGGTATCGATCCCCAATCGCATACCCCAGTCCCAAACACAGCGCCATTTCAAATTTATCATAATCACCACTCCCGTAGGTTAGGTCTTTGCTATTGTCCGAAATTTTATAATCCAATAAATAGCCCAGTTGCGGGCCCAGCTCAACATCGAAGGCATCACTTATGTAATAATCCAAAATAACTGGCAACAACACGAGGTATTCCCTAATATTTGCCTCATAATTTGTGCTGCTGATTGTGGGGTCGAACGGATTGGGATCGATAAAGCTGATGTCCAAAACGTACTTGGCCCCTTGTGCCGAAAATAGGACTTCAGGCTTCAGCGACAGGTTTTCTGCCAAACCAATTCTTAAGAACCCTCCAAGGTGCCCTCCTATTTTCCCTTTAAGGGTTGCAGGGAACGAATCCGGCAGGTCTTTCCCCAAAATGAAGCTGGAGTAATTTACCCCACCTTTAATACCAAAGGTCATTGCCCCCTCCTGCGAAATAAGAGGGGAACCCACACCTAACAATGCAATTAAGATACATAGTCGCTTCATGGACTGAGAGGGATTTTAATTGTTGTAACGGTCTGTAGTTAGGTCTTGGCGAGCCTTTCAACCATTTACAAATCGTTGGATCTTTAGGTTTTAAAGGTACTTTTTTTTAGGTTTCTCGTTAAGACTCCTGCTCACCAGTTCTAGCACAGCTAGCAATTTTATGGCATCGCTGGCTACCATGCAAGTTATTTTAAAATGATTTTTTTGACGGCACCTCCATTTTCTGAAATCAATTTTATGAAATAAATCCCTTTTGACAGGTTTGAAAGGTCAATCGCAGGTTCGGGTTCAGCTATTTTCACCAGCTTTCCATACATATCAAAAATCAAGATCCCGCTCAGGCCATGGCCTTCAATATTCAAGATTCCAACAGTAGGATTGGGATGCAACGAATTTATGTTAACCATGTTAGGATCGGTAGTTAACAGTATCCCGTCGACTTCAATTCCCAGCGGAGTGGATTCTACTTCACCGGGATTGTAAACCGCCGTAACATAAGCCATAAAACCCTCCCCATCTCCATAGGAAAAAAAATCTTCTCCCCCACAATTCGACCCCTCTTCTACATTGTAAATTGAAGTCTCCGTTACAAACAGAAAGAGTTCATTTTCCCGATAGATGTTGTATCCCAATAAATCATCATGGGGGAGGTTTGGTTCCTCCCATTCAAGAGTGAAATAATTGTTTGGAGTCTCATACCAATGATTCCAGCTAAGGTTGGTAACGGGGTTTGTTTGTGCATCAACCTGCCATAAAAAGCATAGGGCAATAATCGTTAATAGATTTTTCATGGTGTGTCTATATTGTTGAAAACGTCTATGGTTAAGGCGTGGCGAACCTTTTGGTTGTTTCACTTTCCGTTAAACCTTTTGGTTTTTAAAGTTACGTTTTTTAGGTTAATGGTACACCATCACCAAGCGAAAGCCCTTTATGAAGACTTCTACGGAAGCGGCGGGTGGTTTCATCATACAAATTTGGCCATACCTCCTAGCAGCCTTCCACTATCGGAATTAAAAAATACGCTACCTTTAAGGTTAAACATAAACCATGAAGACAAAAATTGGGGTGGTCGTACCACTACAGCCCGAAATAGGCATTGGACCGGATTATGATAATTTGGATTGCACCTTCCCGTACCAACCCGCACCACCCCCACCGGCCTCCTTTCCGGCACAAGCGGGTGGCACCAAGTTTATCATGCTGCGCTTTACCGATGCCATTTTGGTGCGGAACAACCGCATAGAGGTGAATTTAGGGTACGGCAAGGATGTTTTCACCGTCAGGAACGGCGAAAGTTTTTGGACCCGGCCCATCGATGTTAGTGCCTTGCCCAACGGGGAGGTGCGCGTAGTATTCATCATTGATGGGTACGAACACGGACGGGCCAAGATCACCGAATACGGTAGGGGCCAGTTGATGGAAAATGAAATTTCACCTCACCATACGGCGGCCTACGGCGCATCCGTTTGGGCCAATTTTGACCCCTTCCTCGTCAACGGGTCCTACGGGAGCATGGCATCCCAAAAAGTGTTGGATTGGCAGCCGGCCGTCACCCTCCCCCAAGCTTCCATGTACGACTATTCTAGGGCCATTGGCTTGCTCATTTTTAGGAAGGAGGCTGCTATTTATTGTACCAATGTTTCCGTGAACGTTACCAACCAGAAAGGGATCATCCATGCGTATGCGCATAAATTTACGGAACCCATCCCCCTGAACGATGGGTCGCTTTCGGCTATTTTCAATTATGAAACCGACGCGCAGGGACAGCCCCTCCCCGGTAACAAGCCTTTTTTCATGAAGATTGAGAGTGCTTCCTGTGAAGACCCGGATATTAGCATTGTGACCATCCAAAGCAAGGTATACTCCTTTGTACCCAAGGATCCTCCCCAAGAATTTTGGCCCATCTCCATCCCTAGTTTTACCAGAAACCCAACACCCTTATCGGAGGTTCTTTTTGCGATCAACCACCCTTTTGGCGGCCCCAAGCACTATACGTCCTGTTGGGTTCCCGACACCGCTCCGGACGCAGTGCGGGAAATTTACAATGCGCTCATGTTCATCCGTTTGGGTGTGACCTTTGCTAAAGAAGTCGCTGAAGGCAGCAGTGCCTGTCTGGACGAGAATTTTGTAGTCTTCGATGCCGCCGGTTTTCTTTTGGGAGTAAACTTAATTTGGAACAATGAGGCCACGAATGCCCTTGCGAATATGGTTCCAAGGTGAAGGAGGGGGAAAATTGCAGGTAAATCAGCAAGAAATCTAACCTATAACAGGTAAAAAGCTAAAGTTAAAGGGGTATCTCAGCCAGAGTCACAATGCTCAAAAAACCCCAAAGATCTTCAGCAGCAAGACCACGGGTGTTACCACCACGCCGATGTAGAAAATGGTTTTGCCGTGTTTGCGATCGGTCTCGGCATAGGAAAACACCTTTTGTCCGTTGGGCAAGGTCTTTTTGGAGGTCCATAGAAAATACCCTATCAGAATCCCCAAAAAACCGCCCAATATTGAAAAAACATACCCGGCAACAATCCAGCCCTTTTGGTTGCCATCAGGCTTTGCCAGTTCCTCCAAGCGCTGTTGCTTCAGGGAGCCCAAGAGGGCGTCGTCCACTGGTTCTCCGCGTTGCACCAAGAGCCGTTGCGCCAGGGCGTAGTCGAAATCGTTCCACTCGTCCGATTTCAACAGCACCTCGTACAACTCGTCGTTGGTAAACCCAAACAGGTAGTAATCCTTGTCCATTTGGTCCATGAAGTTATTGGCTTCCTGTTCCAGCAGGCCTTCCGCCTTTTCAAAGTGGGCCGGATCGATGCGGATCTCGTATTCATTCTGAAGGGTGTTCCCTGCAAAGGTCACGTCCACGGGCGGCAGGTTGTCGCCCAAAACAGCCTCGATACCTTGGGCTTCCAAAAAGCCCTTGAGGGCCTCGGCCTGCTCCAAGCTGGGGAATTTTCTGAATATGGCAAACGTTTCTTTCATGATTCGTGGCATTGTACAATTTTAAAGATACCCCAATTTTCCACACCTCCAAACCGCCACCGCCGAAAACG
>DJVA01000063.1 GCA_002440705.1 Flavobacteriaceae bacterium UBA6268
CTCAGGTGCAGCTAATGGAGCAGCTTCTTCTCCAAGTGCTGGAGATGTTCAAATCACCTGGGACGACAATTCAGGAAGTGGTAGCGCACAGGCAACAGACAAAGCTCTGATTGTTCTATTGAACACCACACGCCAAGAAGCAGTATTCACCACAGCTGGACCAGCAAGATCAGCCGGAACTGAGACCATTTCCGTGCCTTCTGAATACACTGGTGAAGATGTTGAAGTGTTCTTAGGGTTTATCTCAGAAGATGGCTCTAAAGTCGCTAACAGCTCTTATTTAGGCTCTGTAACAGTTGCGTAAAGCGATTGACGTTTTCTTGAAAAACCGCTTTTCTTTGTAGAGCGGTTTTTTTTCCCCGTACCTTTCATTTTTCCTTTCTTTAGCCCTTAATTAGCTATAAATCAACACATTTTGTTGCTAATTTGTACCTATTGACAGATAACTAACTGATAGTCAGTAGTGCATTATTTTTTGTATCGGAAAGTAAACTCCCCTACTCCGGAAACTGGCGTAGCTCCCACCCTCTTGCAAACAGGTTGGATTTGCACAGTTCCCGTGCTGCATAGGCCCCGGCGTGGTAGAGGCAATCATCTTCGGTTTTTACCTCATTTCCATTGAAATCGGTATAGCCCAATTGGGACGTCCCGTAAAAACTGCCTAATTCCTTTGATGAATTGGGATCGTACTTGGGCCCAGAGTACACGGTAATGGTTACGGAACACACCCCAGTCTCTGGATTGAAGCTGTGCGAATAGGTAATAAAATAACGAATGCCATTGAGATTCAAATCGGGATTGGACCGCATCGTATTCCAATCTCGGACGGCGGCTTCCCTTTTTTTCTTCAGGCATTCCTGAAAAATGGCCGTCCCAATTTCGGTATGATCTTCACGATTGGTATTTCGGTTTTCCCTGAAGGCATCCAAGGGCATGTACAGGACATCGGGATAGGCCAAATCGGGGGCTCCTTCTTGTGCAACTGTTGGAACTGCGAATACTAGCAACAACAATAAAACGGTAATGGTTCTTGGTTTCATAATGGTACGTTTGTCATTATTTTACTTTTTCGGCTTCCTTCACACAGGTGGCCAATTCTTTTTTCAAATCGGTTTGCACCTTTTTTAGGCGAATGAGTTCCTCGCTAATGGCGGTCAATTCCTTGCTCATGTCGTTTTCCCTTTTGCCCGACTTCAAGACTTCCATCTCAGCGTTGGACTCCGCAAACATGGACCGCAACAAGGCAATATCTTCATTCAGGAATTGAATCTTTTTGGCAGTCAATCCTGCATTGGCGGTATCGCCCTGCCTCTGGAATTCTTCGAGCAAGCGCTTTTGCTTTACGAGCTCGGATTCCATATCGTCGATGCGTAACTGCAGCGTGGTCATAGCGCCTTGCAACCGTAGGTATTCTGCAGGTTTGAGACTGCTAAGCCAGCGTTGCATTTCGTCCTTACGGGTGGTTTGCAATTGTTCCTGAAACCAGATTTCGTACTGATTAAGCTGCAACTTCCCTTCAATTGCAGGACATACATCAAAATGTATGGGGAAATATACCTGCCAGAGTGATTGGTCACATTTCTTGCAACGATCTGCGCTGTTCTTGTACTCCTCGCCTTCCGCTTCGAATTTCTCCATGTCGGCATAGAAGTATTTGTTTAAATCGTCCTTGGCCTCCTTCAATGATTGAAAGGCTTTGTTGGGAGCCCTCCATACGGTAGTATCCCTTGATATTTCGCGGTAAACAGATTTCTGCTTATCGGGAATCCACTTTCCGTCCTTGCAAGTCATGCGTGGGACGCATTCACCTTTTATTTCCACAATGGGAATTTCCCAGTATACCCGCATGGACTGGTTGTTGATGGTTTTTCCGATACCCGAGATGCCTTCACTCATTACCCGCATGGCGTCCATATAATACCGAGCCGCTGTTACTGGGGATGCACTAAGCGTAATCTTTGAAAAACCCGCCTGTTGAATCTTTTCCTTCATGCGCCATTTGCCAAACTTTTGAAGCGTGCTCCAGTATTTTTTGTCAATGAGCACTGCTTTAGGTACCGAGGTCCATTTTTTGAGATCGGAAACAAAGTCGATGGCATCCAACGTAGCCTGGGTATAATTGGCCACAACCCCCGCTACTTCGTAGTCCCGGGCCAAGATGGGTTGTTGTAACAGCACGCTTTCACGGCTTTCGTCGAGTACCCTCCAGAACACGGGCTTGCCCTTCGTAAGGTATTTGATAGAACCATCCACACACTTTTGGTAGGTAACCGTAGGCAGGTCTACATCCCCTTCCGGGCGAAAGGATTGGATCATGGCCTTAAGGACCTTCAGGTGGTAGTCGGTGTTGAACCCTTTGCCCGAACTTAAGGTAAGGCGAAACAATTCGCCCTTGTAAAGAAAGCTAAGCTGCTGTCCTCCCGACTCCAATTTTTCCTGGGTAACGGGATGTTTGCTTACATCGCTCACACAGGCCTTGATACCGCCCACGGTAATCCATCGGCTGAAGGTTTTACCCCCTTCTTGTTGACAAGGCAAGGTTTCGTCTTTCTTGTTGGCTTCCGCCGTGAAGATGATGCCGCCCATCTTCTTATCGAAACCGTACCAATGCAATCGAGGAAAGGACTCCTCAAACTCGCTTTTCTGCTCCTCATCACCCCCTTTGGCTTGCATTTCCTTAGCATACTTTTGCATGAGGCCCCGCATCACCCCTTGATCGGGATTGATTACAAAGGGTTCGTACACGTTCATGGAAAAGACTTGTTTTGGGGTTTTGAAGAACACCCGTTTCCCAACCAAGGTCGTTACAAACTCTTCGTCCACATAACTTACCTCATCGTGTACGGTTTCTACGTTGGTATCGTTCTCCTCTACAGGCTTATCTTTCTGGAACAAGCCACAGGCATCGTAAAAAGTGGGCTCTGGAAAGGGAGGGCTTTTGGGATTGCCCAGTGCCCGATATTCAAAAGCGGCATCTTGGCAGGCCTTCTCGCGCAATTGATCGTAACTTTTGCTGGTGATGGAGAACCGTTCCTTGGCAATATCTACGTAATGGGCCGCATCGGAATAGTATTTAAGGGCATTCCGTAAGCGGAAGTTCTTGTTGCCTTCTGTGGAGGCTTCCACCGAGTACAAGTGGTAGTTTTTCCCCAAATCGTTGCATTTAGTTATGATGCTGTAATAATCGGCTTGGGAAATGGTGCTTTTTGCCAGCAATTGGGCCAGTTCGCTCTTCAATTGACTGATGATGGCAAAATAGTCCTTGTTCTGGGCAGTGGCTAAAGTGCCAAACCCCACCCAACAGACTAGGAATAAACGAAGGGTTCTCATCGGCTTATAGTTGGACCACAAACTCCACGCGACGGTTCATGGCACGGCCTTCGGGAGTGCCATTATCAGCTATCGGGATTGCTTCCCCAAAGCCGGTGGTGGTTAAACGGGACCGTTCTACCCCTAAATCGCTTAGGGCGTCGGCAACTGCCTTAGCGCGTGCTTTAGAGAGTTCGAGGTTGTCGCTATCACCCCCCACATTGTCCGTATGGCCCTCAATGGAAAACGAGGTATTGGGGTTGGCTTTCAGTACCTTGGCGATGCGGTTGATTTCGGCATAGGAGCGCGGCAACAATTGGGCACTCCCCGACTCGAACAGAATATTATTGGTAGTGAGTCGGCCGTTCACAATCAATTCGTCATAGCGGGGATGCGCTCCTGCGGCCACCTTAAAGTTGTCCATGAGGAACACTGGCTTATCCCCTGTTTGGCAGCAATTCCAGAGGCTGAAAAGCATGGGGCGGCCATCGGTATTGAGACGGGTATTGAACACACGATAGTCGTTGAAATAGGCCTTGATGCTATTGCCGTTCACCGAAATGGAGATGTGATTCCAGGAATTGGCTAAGTCGTTGGCCGTTAAATCGGGGACTTTTCCTGTAACGATGCTCTGCAAACTAATCTGGGCATGGGCAATGTCCATGTTGGCATTGGAATGCTGGTAGTTGGCATTGGGATAAAAGTAAACATGGTACCCATAGCTTCCGAAGCCTTTATCTTTGGCATTGGGATCGGCCATGAAGACATCAAACTCGATGGTATAGGCCTCGGGCAGTACAAAGCCTTCTTCCCAATTGGGACGGGTGTGACCCAAATCGCCATTGAGGACCTTGTTGTGGGTGCCATCAATCTGTACCACTTCGATGTTCCCTTTGTTGTATTGCCATTTACTAGGGATTTCACCCAGCTGTTCCCCTTCAAAATCGTCGAAGAAGAGAATTTCACTTCCAGGTTGGAAATCGTAGCGCTGCATCCAGATATCGCGTTCTTTTTTGGGGGACATGCCTGGAGTTACGGAGGGCCCAGACCCTTGGGAACCTTCCTCCCCGTCTCCATCGTTGCCGTCTTTCGTGTCTTCGTCTTTTTTCTTAAAGATTTCGTCAATGCCCTTATCGATGGCCTTGTTTTCTTCTTGGTCCTTTTTCTGTTTGACCTTACGCTTTACTTTATCCAGTATTTGGGCCTCTGCAGTTACCTGGAAGGCGAAGAGGGCCATTAGGACGATAATGACTTTTTTCATGTGGTTATTGGTTTCTATTGTTCCTGTTGATTGCCGTGCAAACGGTTTGGGGCACTAATCCTGCAGCATGACTCCCTATGCTGTTTAAATATAGTAAAATATTTTAAATGAACAGGTTATGAGGTCATGAACTATTCGCAAAGAACAATGAACAATTAATCATGAGGAATGCCTCTAATTGGATGATGTATGGGACATCCATGGGTTATCCATGGGTTATCCGTGGGTTATCCGTGGGTTATCCGTGGGTTATCCATGGATTATCCCCTTTTGGGGGAACCAACCCCAATAAAAAATAGCAATAAACAATAGTTAATACCCAGTACCGCACTAGTACCTCCTTTATACCGCCTTTGATACGCCTTTGGTACGGCTTTGGTACGGAGTAAGCTATTTCCTTGTTCATTTTCTAGGGCTTCGCCCGATTTGGTTTGAGTTGCAGACCCTTTTACATTTAATACATTTTAGATTTTCTAGGGCTGCCCCAAAGCAGTGTATTTTGAAAAAAAAGGCCGTTAACTACAGCTTCCAAAACGACGCTTATTATTTTATCCATTAAAGTTGGTTCGCTTCATTAACGCTTCCCTATAGTTTCTGCCTACTGGTATTTTGGTACTTCCGACGCAAATTTGATGGGATTCGATTATTTCTATATGTTTTAGGGCAACGACATAGGACTTATGTATTCTCACAAAATCTTTTGTGCCCACAATATCAAAAACATCTTTCATGTTTTGTCGGGACAGAATTTTTTTTTCCTTGGTATGAAACGTTAGGTAATTACCCTCCTTCTCTATATAAAGAATATGGTCTGTATTTACCTTGAAAAGCTGAGGACCACTTTTTATGTAAATGGTCTTTTCAGTTTTATCGGAACCCAGATTGTTTTGTGAAAATTCCTTTACTGGAGCCATTGCTTGTTTCGCTTTTGCCACCGCCTTCAAAAACCGCTGGAAATCGATTGGTTTTAACAAATAGTCCAATGCATCATGGTCATAACTGTCCAACGCATATTCCGAATAGGCCGTTGTAAATATTATTTTGGGCTTTACCTTTAAAACATTCAGTAATTCCATACCGCTTAAGAGCGGCATGTTAATATCCAGAAAAAGCAGCGCTACAGCCTCATCCTGTAGGAATGACAGTGCCTTTACCGGGTCTCTGAATGTGGCTAACAAGTCGATAAAATCCGTTTGTTCGCAATAACGTTTCAGTACATCAATGGCTTTTGGTTCGTCGTCAATTATGATTGCTTTAATCGGTGTCATTTAACTACTTATTATAAGTGCAACTTCATAATGATCCTTTTCAGTTCGTATGGCAAGGTCGTATTGGTTGGGATAGATTAAATCCAACCTCCTTTTTACATTCTCGAGCCCAATTCCAGAGACGTCATGTATCGATTTTTTTTCATTTCGAATCTTATTCCTCACTTTAAATAGGAGGCTTGCGGCAGTGGTTTCCAAAAAAATGGCAATTACCGAACTCCCATGAATACTTACTCCATGCTTAAAGGCATTTTCAACAAATGGCAACAATAGCATGGGTGCAATTTGTTTGCTTTGCCAATCGCCCCGTTTTTCAAAATTGATAAGTACTTCGTCCGTTTCATCGTAGCGCAATTTTTGTATTTCAATATAGCTTTCTATATGTTCAATTTCTTTTTTTAAGGAAACAAAATTGGAGTTACTCTCGTAAAGCATGTAACGCATTAAATTGGAAAGCTGACCGATTCCTGTTGTAAGCTCATTGATATGGTGTTTTTGTGCAATTGAAAAAAGGTTGTTGAGGGTGTTAAACAGAAAATGGGGGTTAACTTGGGATTTCAAAAAATTGAGTTCTGTACTCAATTTTTCCTGCTTTATGATGTTCCTTAATTTTTCATTTCGGTACCATTCAAAAATAAATGCATAGGTAAAAGATATTACCAAATAGAAAACAACTAGGCCCAGATGCAATCCTGCAAAAGGAAAGTCGAACCAATTATCACTTAAGGGGAGTTTATAAACCAAAACCGTATTCAAGACAAAATCCAACAAAACACAGGCCATCACTATGCCTATCAATCGTGACAGGTAAATGAACAGGTTCTTGTTTTTAAAATAGGCCCTTAGCAAATAAAACACATTGAGGTAGAAAATTAAGGCCGAAAACCCCAAAGTAAGGGTAGCAGCCCACCTAAAGTCTTCATCGTAGGTTACCAAAACTTTTTCGGAAGTGTCCCCAGTGCTAACGACATTGGAGTAAACCTCAACATTCTTGACACCAAACAATCGGGTAATTAGGTAAAAGCCAATAAGCCAGAAAGCGGTATGGGCTATGCCTAAGGAAATGCTTTTTAGGTTCAATTTAATTCGCATGGATCAAATGTAGTTATTTCATCAAGAAACCAAAGCGGCCTGTTACAAACGACCTATTATTGTGAACGAACGTATTTTTAAAAGGATTCATGCTGTAATTGCAAACATTTGTTATTGGGATCGGGATTGCATCATTTCGTAACATTAATTATGGGTTGTTAGGAAAGCTTTTTATCATTGACTTAAAATTCAAGTACCAATGAAAAAGTATATTTTATCCATTTTGATTGTTTCCCTATTTGTGGGCTGCAAGGGCCAAGACCAAAGAACTAAGAGCGCAGCTTTTCAGTATGAGTCCAAAGTGGATTCGTATGTAAAAAAATACCAAGCGCTCGGTATTTTTTCCGGCGCAGTGCTTATTGCACAAGACGGGGAACCTGTTTATTCCAAAGCTTTTGGGTTGGCCAACAGAAAAGAAAACAGGCCCAATACCTTGGAAACCAAATACCTTATTGGCAGCATGAACAAGGATTTTACCCGAACCATCATCCTTCAATTAATCGCCGAGAAAAAATTGAGGTGGGAAGATAGGATGGTTGATTACCTAGAGGGTTTTAATCAACAAGGCACTGCTAACATCACAATAAGGCATTTAGTAAGTCATTCTTCCGGTTTTGGGGATTATGAAAACTGGGATTATGTAACACTTCCCTATCAAAAAAAGAATTTGTCTACCATTATGGATATTGCCCGAAATCAAGAACTGTTGTTTGAGCCGGGCAAAGCCCAAGAATACTCCAATGTGGGCTATGCTCTTCTTGGGGCAATAATCGAAATGGTGACTGGAATAAATTACGTTGAGAATGTTAAGGAACGTATTGTTGAACCCCTTGGAATGAAAAATACTTATCTTAAGGACATCCTTCACAAAACAGATCGTACGGTGGGCTATATGAAAACAATCAATGGGATTGAAGATACAGAAATTGTGTTGGCCGAACCTAGGCCCGATGGCGGGTTTTGGTGTACCCCATCTGACCTCTTGCGCTTCTATCAAAATTATTATTATGGCGATAAACTTATTCCAGAGCGCATCAAAACTACCGATGGGTATTATAAGGAAATACTCCCCTTTTACGATAGACCCAATTCTGTACAATACTTGGCTGGAGGAACCAATGGCCATAACAGTGTAATTGCACAATTCCTGAATGAGAATATTAGTGTTATCGTGTTGGCCAATATGGACGAGCCGGTTGCCGAAAAAATAGCAGATGGGCTGGTGGCAATCTTAAAAGACAAAGAGCCCAGCGAGCCCAAGTTGCCGGCCCTTTTGGCCTCATACGAAGCCTATAAAGCAAAGGGAATTGCCTACCTAAAAGACCATTTTGAAGAACTAACTTCAAACTTCTACCCAGATGACCCAAAAGATGTGATTCTCAATAATCTGGGATATCAATTACTAGAAAATGATAAGCTAGAGGAAGCCTTTGATGTATTGAAATTGAATACCGAGTTGTTTCCGGAAATAGCCAATTGCTGGGATAGTTATGGGGAAATCTTGTTGAAAAAAGGAGATCGGAAAGCCGCTTTAGTGGCGTATAAAAAGGCACTGTCTATAAATCCTAACCTACCTTCCGCACAAAAAGCGGTAAAACAATTAAATAACTAATTTTGATGATAGAACCTCATTAAGGCAAGAATGCGCACCGTTAGACCGATTTGGTAAAAGGGTATTTTTAAAAGCCCATACTGTACCCGCAAGAACGATGGAAATGAAAGACTTTGAAGAAGGCACTAAGGAGATACCCCTTAATTGATTGTACTATTTGTAACGGTAAAAGAAGTAAAGAATTATGAGCACACAAATTATAGAAACCTGGCAAATCCACAACAGGATAAATCTTTATTTATTGGAATCAATTGAAAAAGACCTGCATTTACTAAATACTTCATTGTCGAAAGGTAGAACTATTGGCGAGCAATTTGCCCACATGCACAATGTGCGGCTCATGTGGCTAAAAGAAGCCGCACCGGCATTGTTGCATACAGTTTCCAAAATAGAAAAAGAACAAGCTACAACCAAAAAAAATATAAAAGAGGGATTAATCCAATCGGGAAAAGCCCTCGAACAGCTCTTGGAAAATGGATTTTTAGAAAACCGGATAAAAGGGTTTAAACCACATCCCATGGGCTTTTTTGGATATTTGATTTCACACGAGTCACACCATCGCGGACAAATAGTATTGTCCTTAAAACAGTCTGGACACCCCGTGGATAAAAAAACAGGTTTTGGCTTATGGCAATGGGGTACCAGGTAAATGGTTTTGAAGTTTTAACTAAATAAACATAATTTCTATGAAAAAACTTACGAAAGTGAAAATGAGGCTTATCCTTCTACTTATTTTGGGTGCAAATGCATCCGTTGCCCAGGTAATTGCAGGAGACCAAAAGGATGCGGATAAAATTCTTGAAAACATTCAATTATTCTCTAAGTTCTACACCACTGCAAATTATGACGCCTTGGCAAATTCCTATTGTGAAAATGGAATGATTTTGCCTCCAGGAAGCGATATCATCAAAGGGCGTGAAGCAATTAAACAACGGTGGGTACTGCCTGAGGGAATTAAGGTGCCATTCCATAAAATAACCCCCATTGAAATTTCAATTAACGGCAACTGGGCCTATGACATTGGCTATTATGAAGGGACTACGCTAAAAAAGAATGGTGATAAATCCGATTTTAAAGGTAAATATGTCATCATCTGGAAAAAGGAAGATGGGGATTGGAAAATTTATTCTGATATATGGAACAGAATCAATAACTGACCTAAAACCTATAGCCTTTATAGGCTTCTTCCCTTAAATTTCAAAAATAACCCGATTGCTATCAATTACCAGTCTTTGAAAACAAAAAATATGAAGACAGGGGCTTGGGTGCTATTTTTGAAATAACCCAGTAAAGCAGATATTACAATGCTAAAAAAAGTCTTAATACTAATTTTTTTCATCCTATTTGTGGGTCAAGGGTATTGTCAGTCCGATACCATTCAATTAATTAAACCCACAGGTAATTATGCCGTAGGAACTTCAGTTTACGAGTGGATTGACGAATCAAGGTCGATGAAAGTGGGTTCCAATTTTGTTCAGCAAAGAGCCATTGTATCGCAATTTTGGTATCCAATAACTTCAAAAAACAATTTGACCAAGGCTCCTTATGCGGCGCTATCCAAGGATTATCAAAAAACAATAGCACACTCTTTTTTAAGGGCGCCAATTGCCCAAAACCTAAATAAAGCACCCTTAATAGTGATTGTTCCTGGAAGGGGAACTGAAAGGTTTTTGTATACAGTTATGGCCGAAGAATTGGCAAGTCAAGGCTTTGTAGTGGTCTCGGTAGACATGCCAGAGTTAGGGTATGTTACCTACCAAGATGGTTTCACTTTGTATCCTTCAGACGAATTTAAAACCCCAAACGGAATGATGGCAGGACCCTATGAACGTGTAGATGAGTTTTACGAGAAACCTACGGAGATTGGCTATAGAGATCTTGAATTTGTAATCCGTAACATCAAAGGATTAAATGCAAAAGCATTTGAGAACAAGATTGATTTAAAGAACATAGGGGTCTTTGGTCACTCATTGGGTGGGCGCATTGCTGGAGAATTTACTTCAAGATGCAACAAAGTGAAAGCCCTCGCCACTATGGAAGGCATCCCCCCTAGGGACGTTAGGTATGAAGGAAAAATTAAAGCTCCCGCATTGATGCTTTGTAGTTCGGGAACGCTAAAATATGCCTTGGACAATTACAACAGTTTTACTGAAAACCGAAAAAACACTGTCTATTTGGTAGAATTGGAGGGTTTTGGTCATAATTCATTAACCGATAATCCATTGATCTACCCCAACAATTTCAATTATGAAATAACACCCAAAAAAGCATTGGAAATAAGCCGAACCTTACTCTCAGCATTTTTTCGGGAGTTCTTATTGGGTATCAAGGACAATTACGAAGCAAATTCCATTATGGAATATGTTAAATCAATAAAGTATGAGTAAAAATCTCCAAACAATTGGCAGAAGGGATTTTATCAAGGTAAGCGCCCTAACTACAGGAGGTTTATTATTGGGGATTCAGTTTTCGTGCTCGAATAGTACCAAGGATAAGGCAGCGAAGGGAATACTCCACCGATTGAATGCTTATTTGAGTATTAACACCAATGGAAAGGTTGAAATATACAATCCTGTCCCAGAGATAGGTCAGGGCGTACGTACTGCTTTGCCAATGTTGGTAGCTGAAGAGCTTAATGTAGCCTGGCAAAACATTATTGTAAAACAAGCGGATGCCAGCGAAGCCTATGGAGGCTATGACCAAAGCGCAGCTGGTAGCAATAGTGTGCGCTTTTATTGGGAGCCCATGAGAAAGGCAGGAGCCGTTGCGCGTGAACTTTTGTTACAGGCTGCAGCAGCGCAATGGCAATTGCAAGAAAAGGTTTGCTATATTGAAGATGGGATTATCAAAAACCACCTAAATTCCAAAGAACTAGGCATTGGGGATGTGGCACAGCAAGCTTCAACTTACAAGATCCCAGAAAATGTTTCATTGAAAACACCCAATGAATTTAAGTTTATTGGTAAAAGCGTTAAAAATCCCGATATACACGAAATACTGTCTGGAAAAGCAGTTTTTGGATTAGATGTCCGTATTCCAAACATGCTTTATGCATCCATGGAAAAATCTACCACATATGGGGCCACAGTACTATCATTTGATGCTTCCGATGCATTAAAAGTACCTGGAGTGAAATATGCTTTTAAAGTATCCCTGCATGGGATACCCGAAAGGCCTTTTTGTAGGGAAGGAGTAAGTGTTGTGGGCGATTCCGTGTGGTCCGTATTACAAGGTCGCAAAGCACTAAAAATAACATGGGATTTAGGGGCAAATACAAAAGAAAGCACACAAAGACTGCATGAAATAGGCAACCGTTTAGTAGAAAAAAAGGGAGAAGCAGTAGTTAAAAATATGGGCAACGTTTACAGCGACTTAAATACATCCAAGAATACCCTAGAGGCCACTTACCATCTACCCTTCATTGCCCATATTCCCATGGAAACGGTAAATTGTACCATTGATCTAAAGGACGATAGTTGCGAAATCTGGAGCACCACTCAGGTCCCTTTTGCCGATTTAAACTTTCTGTCCAATTTTTTTGAGCTTCCCATAGAGAGAGTAAAACTACATGTTACTAGAATTGGTGGTGGTTTTGGAAGAAGGCTTGGGCCCGATTTTACTATTGAAGCAGCCAAAATTGCAAAAGAATTGAAGCAACCAATTCAGTATTTTTGGACCCGGGAAGACGATATCCGTTTTGATGCTTACAGACCATTCAGCTACCACAAGTTAATGGCTGCTTGGGATAATGATTTAAAAATAACTTCTTGGCTACATCGCCAATCAGGAACATCCAGGTATGCGTTCAGACCAAACAAAGAACCCTTTGAGTCGGAATTCTTTCCCAATAATTTCCCAGCAAATCTAATTGCCAATTTTAGGCAAGAATACAGCCTTATAGTTTCTAACATTAACCGTTCACTAATTAGGGCTCCCGGAAACAATGCGTTGGCTTTTGTGGTTGAGTCCTTTATTGACGAATTGGCGCACAAAACAGGTCAAGATCCTTTGCTATTCCGGCTCAATATGCTGAGTATGGAAGATAAAGAATTTTCATTTGAAGCAAATTCCACAATCAGTACAAAACGCATGAAAGGGGTATTAAAACTGGCCGCTGAAAAAGCTGCTTGGGGCAAGCAATTAGCAGATGGGCGAGGCATGGGGATTGCAGGTTATTTTACATTTGATACTTATGTATCCCATGTTGCTGATGTATCCGTAGATGAAACAGGTAACTTAACCATCCATAAATTTACTTCTGCGATTGATTGTGGCCAAGTGTTAAATAAGGACGGTGTAATAGCACAGATAGAAGGAGCCATTATGGATGGATTGAGTGCTACACTATTTCAGGAAATTACCATTTCACAAGGGTCCACAAACGAAGGCAATTTTAACAATTATGGCGTATTGAAAATGTCGCAATCACCTATTGATATCAATGCCTATATCGTTGAGGGTAACTACCCACCTACTGGCGTTGGCGAGCCTCCGTATCCTCCAGTAGCGCCAGCGTTGTGCAATGCTATATTTGCAGCTTGTGGTAAACGCATACGAAAACTCCCCATAGAAAACCAATTAAAGATTTAGTGAATGGCTATTTATACAATTCAGATAAACTACAAAGAAGTTACGATTGATGTACCTGCTGAAAAACCAGTCTTATGGGTTCTCCGTGATGATTTGGGTTTACTTGGCACAAAATACGGTTGCGGAATCGCACAATGTGGTGCGTGCACGGTTCACTTGAATGGCAATCCGGTTCGGTCTTGCGCTTTACCTATCGCTTCCATCGGAAAAGGGACCCTTCTTACCATCGAAGGATATGCAAGCAAAAAACACCCAGTCTTTAAGGCGTGGGAAGAAATTAATGTGCCACAATGTGGTTACTGTCAAACCGGCCAAATTATGTCGGCAATTGCCTTGTTAAACCGCAATAAAAATCCGGACGACAAAGCAATTGATGCTGCTATGAACGGTAATCTTTGCAGATGTGGTACATATTATAGAATTCGAAAAGCAATTAAAAGAGCAGCTAAATTAAATTGATTATCAATTTGTTACAAAATTTACTTGATAAGTTTGTTTACATAAGCTTTGAACAAAGCCTGGCAATTGTCCTTACCAAACAAGTCTCACGCTCTAGAATCTATAAAGGCGACAGTATTGCTGTACTTTCAAACCCAAAAACCACTACTTGTTGTGTTGCACAATGTAGGCAGCCATCTTTTCAATAAGGTTTACCCGGTCTTTTCCCCGCACGTTGTGTTCGTGCATGGGGTAAGTAAAGAAGTCCATTTGGATGTTGTTGTCTATGGCCGCCTTTAGCAAAGACATGGCATGCTGTGGTACCACTACCGGATCGACACTCCCTATTACTACCATAAGGTTTCCCTGCAGGTTCGTGATGTATTTTGAAACCCTGGCGCGCTCGTAGCCCTCTGGGTTTTCTTGGGGCGTATCCATGTATCGCTCTCCATACATGACCTCGTAATACTTCCAGTCGATTACGGGTCCGCCGGCCACTGCCGTGGTAAACGTCCCAGGGTGACGCAACATTAGGCTGCTTGCCATAAACCCGCCAAAACTCCAACCATTTACAGCCATCTGGGAACTGTCTACATAAGGCAGTGACTGCAAATAAGACACCCCTACCATCTGGTCTTTCATTTCCAGCTCGCCCAACTGTTTGTGGATGCCACTTTCAAAGGCAAACCCCCTTCTTGCCGAACCCCGGTTGTCTAAAGTAAACACAATATAGTCGTTTAAGGTAGCAAAGGCAGGCAACCACATGGAAGCCCCTCCCAAAAAGGAGTTGGTTACCAGCTGTGCATGGGGGCCTCCATATACGTACACCAATACTGGATATTTTTTGGAGGGGTCAAAGTTGGCTGGTTTCATTAGGATGCCATGAAGCAACGTTCCATCCTCGGCACGTAAATCGACAAATTCCTGGGTTCCCATTCGGTAGTCCGCTAAGGGATTGGGCGATTTCAGCAAGGTGCTACTTTTGCCATCTTTTATTGAAACGATTTGGGTAATCCCAGGTATGGTAAGGCTGCTGTAAACATCAATAAGGTAGTCTCCATCGCCACTCAGTTGGGAAGTATGGCTCCCGGGTTCGGGATTCAACAAGGTGAATTTCCCGTTCTTTAAATTCACCTTATAGGCATGGGCTTCGCGAGCATCAGGGCCTGTTCCGGTAATGATTACATTTTTGGCCTCCTTATCGAACCCCAGGATGTCCTCGACCACCCAGTTGAAGCTGGTAAGTTGTTTGACCCGTTTCCCATCCGTGGTGTACCAATACAAATTCATGAATCCATCCTGTTCACTGAACCATAAAAATGCATCGCTCTTTCCCGGGATGAAAACCGCATCGTGTTCCGGTTCAACCCAAATGGGGTTCTCTTCGGTTAAGATGGTGTTGCCCTTTTGTCCGGTTTGCACACTGTATCGATTTAGCTCATAACGGGTGGTGGCTCGGTTCAGTTCGGCAATAAGCACATACTGCTCATCCGGGGTCCAGGTAAGGTTGGTGAGGTAATGGTGGTCCTTGGTGTCGATGTTCAGGTAAGTGGTTTGGTGGGTTTTCATGTTGTAAATCCCTACTGAAGGCACTTCACTGCCCTGCCCTGCCATAGGATACTTAATGGTCTTTTCCGAAGCAGGATAGGTTGTAATATCGACCAATGGATAGTCGGTGACCTCACTTTCATCTTTTACATAAAATGCCAAAAAGTTCCCGTTGGGGCTCCAAAACGTCCCTTTGGTAATTCCGTATTCACTGCGTGCAATGGCTTGCCCAGATACCACATTCCCGTCCTCATTGCTGGTAACTACCCATTGCGGGTTTTCTTTAGTGGCCACATATAGATTGTTGCCCAAGGTGTATGCAACTGCATTGGCTTTAGACGAATACTCCGCATTGGCGGCATCCTCGGGATAAGCAAAGGTAGATTGTGCCCCAGTTTTGGGATGGTACTCATTTATGGTATTTCCATCCTCAAAAACAAGCCTTTCGGTGCCCACAAAGGAGAATCCAGGAAAATACTTTGCGTTGGGGTACCTCTTTTGAAAATCCTCCAGGGTTAGGGTTTGCACGACCTTTCCACTGGCCGCATCGGTATAGCGCAGATTATTGTCTTGGACCATTGCGTACACATGATCGGCATCGGTCCATTGCAAACTCCAGATTTGTTGCGGGTAGAGCCCCTTCATATACCCCAATGTGGCATCCTCCAAGGTTAGGGTTTTGTTTTGCCCCAGGGCAATCCCGGCGACCAAGAAAACGAATAAGGTAACTCTTAGTTTCATAAGCGTTTTGATTACCCTTCAAAGGTAATGAAAAGCACCCTAACGCCCTACAAACAAAAACCAGATACTATCACGGTACCTTCTAATGTGTAAGGTGATATCTATGGCCCAATTGAGAGGGAGTATCGCAAAAAGTAATTCACCATGGAAGATCCACCTGTATGAAGCCCAGGGTTTAAAGCGGCTTCCTTCCGCTGATGATATTGTACAAAATCACTACCACAGCAATCACCAAGAGGATGTGAATTAAATTTCCGGTAGCGATTCCGGGAATGATTCCCAGGAGGCCTAGAATCCAGGCAAGAATACAAATAACGGCTACGAGCCACAATAAAGATCTCATACTAGTTTTATTAAGGGTTGTTACCTAAAGATACATCACAAAGCCGTTTTAGGTAGCAACCTTCACAATACTTTATCACAAAATCAAGGGCTTTTAGGGTTTCTTTAGGAAAATGAAAATCAAACGTTAACAAATATCCCCTGAATGCGAAAGGCAAACCCTTTTATTTTTGTTCCTACTAAAGCTAAAAGGACGTTGGCTCATCCAAGGGATGCAATCCCTCATTCGTACTTTTCCACTACTTGAGTGTTGTGTAGGTTTGAGTATCACACTAAATCATTACGTTATGAAAGCAACACGCACCACAACACAAACCAATGCATTTAAATTGACGCTAGTCCTTTTTATAGGGTTCTATCTTTCAACTGGCAACATTCAGGCACAAGACCAAAGTACCGAACGCACCGTTAGCGGGGTGGTCAACACCTTTGACGGCCCCCTGTTTGGCGCCAGTGTGGTCCTAAAAGGGACTACCATTGGAGTCGCAACAAATGAGCAAGGGGCCTATGTGTTTCCAAAAAAGCTGAAAGAAAAGGACGTATTGGTGATTAGTTACCTTGGGTATGACGATGTAGAAGTAACCATTGGGAAAAAGACCGATTATGTACAGACCTACATGGAGGACAACCCCGTAATGGTCTTTGGCGCCCTACGAATGGGCACTAGCTCGACCCTCCAGCCAGAACAGTAACGGGCTACGTCCATGCGAACCCTTCTTTTTTTTACATGCTTCATCTTGTACCTTCCTGCAGAAGCCCAGCGAAGTGATTTTCAGCAAATCGACTTCAAGAAGGCCGATGCCATTGCAAGGAGGTATCAAGGTGAAGCCTTGGTTCACTTACCAGTGCTAGCCCTTCGATTGACGGCACAGTTAAAAACAGACGTAGAGCGCTTCAGGGTATTGTATTATTGGGTAACCCATAACATTCGTGGAACTTATTACCTCACTATGGAAAACGCCCGTTTGTATGAAAATTGGGGGCACGATCCCAAAGCCCTCAACGAGCAACTACGCGAGTTCAAGAAAACGGTTTTTGACCAATTGCTAAACAAAAAGGAAACCCTGTGTACGGGCTATGCTTTTTTGTTACAGGAACTGTCCGGCTATGTAGGGCTGGAATGCAAAATCGTTCATGGGTATGGGCTTATTAACGACCTGAAGGCATTGGAGTCCCAAATTCCCAACCATTCCTGGAACGCGGTAAAACTGGATGGAAAATGGTACCTGTGCGATGCCACATGGGCTAGTGGCACTATTGACGAGGTCACCCATCGGTTTGAATTTCGCTATGACGATTCCTTTTTCCTCATGACGCCCTCGGAATTTGCAAAAACCCATCGCCCGTTGGATGCCAACTGGGACCTCCTGCAGGAGCTACCCGATTAGGTAAACGAGATCCATTCTTCCAACACCTTGGTTTCATGATTTTTATCATTTTAATCGGTTGGGGACTTTGCTAATTTTCACTAAGCAAAACGGAATGTCTCACCCTAATTTGGTCCGTCATGAAAATTAAA
>DJVA01000045.1 GCA_002440705.1 Flavobacteriaceae bacterium UBA6268
ATATGCAGGACATGGAATTCACCATTCAAGAGGGTAAATTGTGGATCCTGCAAACCCGCAATGGTAAACGTACCGGAGCAGCTATGGTAAAAATCGCCATCGACCTCTGGGCGGAAGGACTCATTACCGACCAAGAAGCATTGCTACTCATCGAACCCAATAAGTTGGATGAGTTACTGCACCCTGTCTTTGACCCAGAAGCTATCAAAAAATCGCACATCCTTGCACAAGGATTGCCCGCTTCACCCGGGGCAGCTACTGGACAGATTGTATTTTTTGCCGATGAAGCCAATAAGTACAAAAACAGCATCTTGGTGCGTATCGAAACTTCCCCCGAAGATTTGGAAGGCATGAACCTGGCCAAAGGTATTTTGACTGCCCGCGGCGGAATGACTTCTCATGCCGCCGTTGTGGCCCGTGGTATGGGCAAGTGCTGCATCACGGGTGCTGGGGCCTTGAAAATAGATTACAAGGAGCGTACCCTATGGGTAGACGGCAAGGAGTTTCACGAGGGGGACTGGATTTCTTTGAACGGTAGTACGGGGAACATTATTGAAGGTAAAGTAGCTACCATGGAACCTGAATTGAGTGGTGAGTTTGCCGAGTTGATGGCCTTGTCCAACCGTTATTCCAATGTGGAAGTACGAACCAATGCCGATACGCCAAAAGATGCCTATGTGGCTCGTAGTTTTGGTGCCAAAGGTATTGGACTTACCCGCACCGAACATATGTTTTTTGAAGTAGACCGCATCAAAGCCATGCGCGAAATGATTTTGGCCGATACCGTTAAGGGACGCAAGAAAGCCCTTCAACAATTGTTGCCCATGCAGCGCGAAGACTTTGAAGGCATTTTTGAAGCCATGCAGGGTCTGCCCGTAACCATCAGGTTATTGGACCCCCCATTGCATGAGTTTGTCCCTCACCAACTCGCTACCCAAAAAGAGTTGGCCGACGACATGCACATTTCCCTCTTGGCCGTGAAGAATAAAGTGGCCGAATTGGAAGAATTCAACCCCATGTTGGGTCACAGAGGTTGCCGATTGGGAAATACCTATCCCGAAATTACTGAAATGCAAACCCGCGCCATCATAGAGGCTGCCCTTAATTTGAAAGCCAAAGGAATTGAAGTGAAGCCAGAAATCATGGTGCCCTTGGTAGGTACCGTTGCCGAATTTGAAGCACAGGAACAGGTTATTCGAACTACTGCTAAAAAAGTATTCGAAGAATATCAGGACCGTGTCGAATTTTTGGTAGGTACAATGATTGAGGTACCAAGGGCTGCTCTTGTAGCCGACCAGATTGCTGCCAAAGCCGATTTCTTCTCCTTTGGAACGAACGATTTAACGCAGATGACCTTTGGGTATTCGCGGGACGACTCCGAAAAATTCCTTCCCATCTATTTGAGCAAAGGTATTTTAAAGGACGATCCCTTTAAAGTGTTGGATCGGGAAGGTGTAGGGCAATTGGTACTTATGGGCACCGAACGTGGCCGTAAGGTCAATCCGAAACTTAAAGTAGGCATTTGTGGGGAACATGGAGGTGAGCCCAGTTCCGTCGAATTCTGCTGCGAAAGTGGATTGAACTACGTAAGCTGTTCGCCCTATCGGGTACCGATTGCCCGTGTGGCCACTGCACAAGCTGCTTTGAAAATGCAGGGCTAGGATCGTTAGGCCTCAAGAAAAATCCCTTCCAGGTTGGAAGGGATTTTTTAGTTTGGAGCAAGTTTGATGGGCTAGCTAAGCACCTGAAACAATTCCTTCAAGTTTACCGTTTGCTGTTCCCCGGTCTTCATATTTTTTAGTGTATATGTACTAGCTTCCATTTCAGCAGAACCTGCCAGTACCGTGAAGGGGATGTTCCGTTTGTCGGCATAACCCATCTGCTTGCCCATTTTGGCTGCATCGGGATACAATTCGGAAGCAATGCCTTGTTGACGCAAAGTAGTAATGGCCTTCATGGCATAAAGGGCTTCGGTTTCCCCAAAATTGATAAAAAGTACTTGGGTATTCGAAGCAACCGTTTCCGGAAAGGCATCCAAAGCCTCCATCACCAAATACATACGGTCGAGACCAAAGGAAATGCCTACCCCGCTCATGTCTTTCAATCCAAAAATGCCCGTAAGGTCGTCATAGCGCCCGCCACCGCCAATGCTGCCCATATCGACTCCTTTGGGGGCACTCACTTCAAAGATGGCTCCCGTATAGTAGTTGAGTCCGCGGGCCAGGGTCACGTCAATTTCCAAAGTTGCCGATTGCAAGCCAAGGGATTCGATGGCGTTGATTATAAAGGTTAATTCTTCAATACCTTTCAGGCCTGTTTCCGAAGTTGAAAGCAAATTGGTGAGTAATTTCAACTTGTCCTTGGCATTGCCCGAGGCCGTAAACAAAGGCTGTACCTTTTCCAGTGCTTTTTCAGAAATGCCCTTCTCGCGCATTTCCTTTTTCACGCCTTCCTCCCCTATCTTGTCCAACTTGTCCAGGGCTACCGTAAAATCGATGAGTTTGTCGGCTTCGCCTATTACTTCGGCAATGCCACTAAGGACCTTGCGGTTGTTCATCTTAATAGTAGTTCCCGTCAGGTTCAATTGGGTAAAGACCGCATCGTACAATTGCACGAGTTCCACTTCCTGCCACAGGGAATCACTGCCCACCACATCGGCATCGCATTGGTAAAACTCGCGAAAGCGTCCTTTCTGGGGCCTATCGGCTCGCCATACGGGCTGTATCTGGTAGCGTTTGAAGGGGAAGGTGAGTTCGTTTTGATGTTGTACGACGTACCTTGCGAAAGGCACGGTAAGGTCATAGCGAAGGGCTTTCTCGGAGATTTGAGTGGTTATTTTGTTGCTGTCTTTTTCATTATACACACTATCCTGCACTTTACTCAGATAATCCCCACTATTCAAAATCTTAAAGATCAACCGGTCCCCTTCCTCCCCGTACTTACCCATCAAGGTATCGCTGTTCTCGAAACTGGGCGTTTCTATGGGTCGGTAGCCATAGGCCGTGAAGCAACTCTTCAAGGTTTCCATGAGGTAGTTTCGTTTCACTACCTCCTCGGGGGAAAAGTCGCGGGTGCCTTTGGGTATGGACGGTTTTTGTGCCACGGGTGTGTTTTTTGTATTCCGTTCACAAATATCGGAAAAAATGAAAGAATTGGTTGGTAGGAATCTACGGGATTTAATAGATTTGGAATGTCTTCCTGTATGATCTGTTCGAAATGCTGAATTTTCCCAAGGTCGAAAAATCCTACCGTCCCGAGCTGAACGGGCTCCGGGCACTGGCCGTGCTGCTGGTCCTTTTCTTCCATTTGGACTTCCATTGGATGCAGGGCGGGTTCCTGGGGGTGGACATCTTTCTGGTGATCTCCGGGTACTTCATCAGCAAGAACCTGTTGTATGACCTTCAGAATGAGCGCTTCAGCTTTAAAAAATTCTATACCAAGCGCCTGCGCAGGCTCTTCCCGGCATTGATCGTTACCATCGCCGGGGTCCTGTTGGCAGGGTATTACCTGATGACGCCCGCGGCCTATGAGCGGTTGGGGCTTTCCTCCCTGTTCTCCTCCCTTTCGGCCTCCAACTTCTTTTTCTGGAAGGAAGCCGGGTACTTCGATGGGGAAGCAGCCACCAAGCCCCTGCTGCACATGTGGTCGCTCTCGCTGGAGGAACAGTTCTACCTCTTCTGGCCCCTGTGCCTGATGCTCGTGTTCCGGTGGTGGAGGAAGGGCCTTGGATTGCTGCTGCTGGTGGGCATTGTGGCCTCCATCGCCATCTGTGAGGCTTTTCGTCCCGAGCATGCCAGCGCGGTGTTCTTCCTGATCCCCTTCCGCATGTTCGAGTTCTGGATGGGGGCCCTGTGCATCGGCCTGGAACACAAGGCCCTTTTCAAAAAACGCGGCCTGCAGGAAATCCTCTTCGCCATGGGACTTGTTTTAATGATCGGCACCTCCATATACACCAACGGGGACAGCAGGATGCCCGGGCTGCTTTCCTTGGTGCCCTGTGCCGGTGCGATGATGGTCATCTTGGGCGGAAAAGCCCCATGGGCCCGTTGGACGCTCAGCAACAAAACCATGGAATACATCGGGAAGGCCTCCTATTCCATTTACTTGGTGCATTGGCCGCTGATTGTTTATTTCAAATACTATACTTTAGAGGAACTCAGTAAGGCGAATCAATGGGTGCTTGGATTGATTTCCATTGCCTTGGGATTTTTGATGTGGCAGTTTGTTGAAAATAAATTCCGGTACACCAAAAAACCAAAGATTGGGATGGATCGCATTTGGATTGGGGTTCCGGTACTGATTCTTCTCTTGGTATTGACGGGTTCGTTTATTTGGAAATCAGGAGGTATCCCAGGTAGATTTAGCGACCAACTTTACATGACCAAAGAAGAAATTACAAGCAATAGGGATCGGTATTTTGAAAAGTATAGCATAGATAATGAGTTGCTTTTGGGTGATCCAGGATCGGGGCAAGTCATTATCATGGGGAATTCGCATGCCATCGATTTGATCTATATGCTGAGGGAAAATGGGTTTACCCCAAGAATTACAAGGTTGAATAGTTTAGGGAAGTGCTATAATTTTGGGCAATCTTATGCCGAAAATGATGAAGGGTTGTGCTTAAAGCAACTGGAGCATAACCTTGCAGACGAAAATTGGGCCACTGCAGACGCTATTTTTCTACATGACAATTGGCCACAATTAAATTTGGAAGGTTTAAAAGAAATCCTGAAGAAAGTTAGGGCGTTAACGGAAGCACCCATTTATGTGGTAGGGCCAAAAATGACCTATACCCAGGACATTCCAGACATTGTCCATGCAAGTAAAACAGTGGTCCCCAAAAACATCAACTCCTTTGCTCAACAATTTGAAAAATGCAATGAAAAGGTTTTTATAGATTTGAAATTGATTGAGGAATTCAGCAATCCCAAATATGCCAATGATCATATTTTCTATATTGATTTGCTCGAATTACAAGGAGGGGATAACCTCGAAGCGTTCGAAATCGTTTCTTCAGAAAAGCTAAAATTCTTGTATTTTGACTTCAATCATTTTACCACGGAGGGAGCCAGAAAACTAGGAACTAAATTAAAAAAAGTACACCCCGAGCTTTTTAATGCGAACAGACCTTAGAAAAACCAAATTATTGTAACTTTAAAAACCATTAGCAGACTCATCTCCTAACCACAACAAGGATTATGTTTGGACTTTTTCGTGAAAATGTACGGATTGCTCTCGACTCGATCAAGACGCAGCTCTTGCGCACCATCTTGACCATTATTATCATCGGGATTGGAATATGGGCCTTGGTGGGCATCCTAAGTGCCGTAAAAGCTCTGGAAAATACCATTGCCAGTAGTTTTTCTTCGATGGGCTCCAACACTTTCAACCTGCAGCAGTACGAATTTGAAACGCAGCGCCACGGTGGTGGGGAACGCCAAAAAATCAATCCCATCATCAGTTACGATAACGTACGGGAGTTTGTAGACGGTTATGATTACCCCTATACCCAAACTTCCATCTCCTTTTTAGGAACCCGAACGGCCGAAGTAAAATACGACAACGAGAAAACCGATCCCGAGGTGCAGGTCTTTGGAGTAAACGAGCATTACCTCTCCAACACGGGTACTAAAGTACAGATGGGAAGGGAATTCAATTTTTTTGATATTCAGAACAACAACAAGGTGTGCCTTATCGGTTCGGATTTCCTTAAAAATCTTTTTGAAACTGAAAATCCCATTGGTAAAACCATCAGCATCCGAGGCGTTAAGTTTAAAGTGGCAGGAGTACTGGAGTCTAAGGGTTCTTCTTTTGGAAACAATCAGGACCTAAAAGTATTGATCCCTATCCAAGTGGCACGGGGCATCTTTACCCAGCCCAACATCAACTATACCATCAGCGTGAAAGTTGAAGACAAATCCTTACTACAGGATGCGCAAGATGCAGCCATTGTGGCATTCCGGAACATTAGAAGGTTGAGTCCGCTGGAAGAAAACAATTTTGGCATTGAACGCAGCGAGGACCTCATCAATCGGGTTGCGCAAATTGGAGGAGTACTGGAAACCGCCGCTTGGTTTATTAGCATCATTACTATTTTTGGATCTTCCATTGCCTTAATGAATATCATGCTGGTATCCGTAACCGACCGTACCCGAGAGATTGGCGTACGCAAGGCACTGGGGGCCAAACGTTCCACCATCTCTACCCAGTTTTTTATCGAAACCATTGTCATTGGGCAGTTTGGATGTGTCTTGGGAATACTTCTTGGAATTCTTACCGGTTTTCTTTTTGCCAAAATCGTAAACTTTAATTATACACTACCAGTAGGTGCCATGGTGGCCTCTGTTATCATCTCCTTTGTAGTAGCACTGATCGCGGGCCTGTATCCTGCCACCAAGGCAGCACGTTTAGACCCTATTGAAAGTTTGCGTTACGAGTAGTTACAGATTCAAGTAGTTGGCCAAGCTTTCAAATAAATGGCCGTTTGAAATAACAGCGCCCTTTTGAATCAATTGAAAAACCTCCAAATTCCGATTGGTTGCATACACCTTTTGGGATTTAAAGAGTTCTACCTCTTTGGAATCCAAGTGTTTTTCCAACCATTTCATCCCCATACTAGACGTAAGATCGATACTGTTTAGGGCTTTTACCACAATCAATGACATGTGTTCCTTTTCAAGCTTAAAAAGAAACCACTGTTGTGGGGAAAGGTTTTCAAGATACATTACTTTAGCGAGCGCACCTTCCCAAATTAGGTCGCTGAAAACGTCCAGTTCCTCTTCCGCAACATGGGGCTGCTCGTTTTTGAGAAGCTCCCATTCGTCCTTGGTAATGGACTGACTCGCAAGAAAGCGGGCAAACTCTTGATGCAACTCCTCAAACTGTTCCTTGGTAAGGCGGGTGTATTTCATTCAAACTGTGTTTCAAAAAAAAACCCTCCAAGAACAATCCGGGAGGGTTTTGGTATGCACTGTTAACCGTTTATTTTGCTTCAGCGATTACGTCGAAGGCAAAGTCGGCCACCACTTCGCGATGGAAACGGATTTTGGCTTCGTACCGTCCGGTACGCTTGATTAATCCACCGGCGATGTTGATGAATTTTTTCTCAATTTCAACACCTTCCTGAGCTAAGGCGTCAGCAAGATCGGCATTACTAACCGAGCCGAAGAGCTTATCGCCTTCACCGGCTTTGGCTGTAATTTTCAATTCGATGCCGTTCAACTTATCCGCTTCTTTTTGCGCATCATCAATCATTTTCTTTTCCTTGTGGGCGCGTTGCTTCAGGTTTTCTGCCAATACTTTCTTCGCAGAAGGAGTGGCAAGTACCGCAAATCCTTGGGGAATGAGGAAGTTTCTTCCGTAACCGCTTTTAACGGTGACCAAATCATCCGCAAAGCCTAGGTTTTCAACGTCTTTCTTCAATATAAGTTCCATATCCTAACGCTTTTTATTTTAACAAATCGCCAACGTAGGGCATTAAGGCCAAATGCCGCGCCCTTTTGATGGCCACGGCCACTTTTCGTTGGTATTTCAATGAAGTTCCGGTCAATCGTCGGGGAAGAATTTTCCCTTGCTCGTTTACAAATTTCAACAAGAAATCTGGGTCTTTGTAGTCGATATACTTAATACCCGATTTTTTGAATCGGCAGTATTTTTTCGTCTTTGAAGTCTCAATGTTCAATGGGGTGAGGTAACGAATTTCCCCATCCTTTTTTCCTTTGGCTTGCTGTTCAATGGATGTTGACATGGCTTAGGCTTTTTGTTTGTTTCGGGTTCTTCTCTTCTCGGCCCAAGCAACGGCGTGCTTGTCCAATTTTACGGTCAAGAAACGCATGATGCGTTCGTCCCTTCTAAATTCGGTTTCAAAATCACCGATTACTTCACCGTCTACGGTGAATTCGAACAAGTGGTAAAAACCACTTTTCTTGTGCTGAATGGGATAGGCCAGTTTTTTTAGCCCCCAATTCTCTTTCGATACCATCTTAGCCCCTTTGGAAACAAGGAAATCCTCAAATTTCTGAACTGTTTCCTTTATCTGCTCTTCAGATAAAACGGGATTCAAGATGAAAACAGTTTCGTAGTGATACATAAAAAAAAGTTTAATGAACTCTCAGCACTCTGCCAAGAGCGTGCAAAAATACTACTTTATTTTCAATTAACAAATAATCCCACAGGTATCATTTTTTTCCTACATCAAAAGTTAAAATGCTTATTTTTAGGGGTGAAAGTTAAAAAAAGTTGCAGTTCATCGATTTTTTGGCTAATATTGCTCTTAGCTAAACCTTACAACCGTGGAGAAACCCATACTTAAATGCGCTATCGTTGACGATTCAACCCTACAGCGCCTTTCCATAGTAAAGCTTATTGAAAACCATCCCTCACTGAATCTCGTTGCACAATACAACAATGCCATTGAAGCCAAAATGGGGCTTGCTACTACAGAGATTGACTTGATTTTTTTGGACATCGAAATGCCCATTCTTTCAGGTTTTGATTTGTTGGATGATTTGGCCAATAAGCCACAAATTATTTTTGTAACCGGGAAAACCAAATACGCTTTCAAGGCTTTTGATTACGATGCCGTGGATTACCTCAGAAAGCCCATTTCGAAGGAACGCTTCCTGAATGCAGTGCACAAGGCCATCATCAATTACAAGATGAAAAACGAAGATGGGTTTGACGATGAAGATTTCATCTTTGTGAAAAGCAACCTGAAAAAGCGGAAGGTATTCCTTAACGAACTTCGCTACATTGAAGCGCTTGGCGACTACGTGAAATTGGTTACGGAACACGATGCGCTGGTGGTACTCTCCACCATGAAAGCATTTGAATCGCTCCTCCCAAAAGAACGTTTCCTGCGGATTCACAAATCCTACATAGTAAACCTTGAAAAAGTGGAACGCTACAACAGCAAGGTCATCGAACTGGATAAGGAAAAACTTCCGTTGAGCCGAAATCGAAAAGCGGATCTGGTCGATGCCCTTTCCGCAACCATACGTTAATAGGGATCTACATCGATTGTTAATTTTACTCGCGAAAATTCCTTGATCGCATGAAAGCGGCTTTGGGCTTTCAAAAGGTATTCCTTTGTTTTGGATAGGGATTGCTCTTTAGAAATTTTGACCAACACATGGGAAATAAATTCGTTTCGAACGCGTGCTACCGGCGGTTGTACAGGACCTAGAACTTGTTCTCCAAACGTCCTTCTCAATACAGTTGCAAACCACTGGCTGGCCTTTTCCATAACTAAAGTATTGCGATGACGAACGGTAATCTTGATAAGCCTAAAAAGTGGAGGATAATGAAATTGATGCCGCTCTTCCAACTGTTCGCGGTACATGGATTCGTAATCATACCCACTTACTTGCTGCAGGATTTGGTGGAGTGGGTTGTAACTTTGAATGATGGCTTTCCCCCTTTTTTGGGTACGGCCTGCGCGCCCCGCCACTTGTTGCAATAACTGAAATGCCCGCTCGTGGGCGCGAAAATCGGGAAAGTTCAACAAAGTATCGGCATTAAGGACGCCAACCAACTGTACCTTTCTAAAATCTAGGCCCTTGGCCAGCATCTGGGTACCTACCAATACATCGATTTCTTTATTTTCCATGCGTTCAATCAACTTGGCATAGGCATGTTTCCCTTTGGTTGTATCCTGATCCATCCTTGCAACGGTATGATCGGGAAACAACTCCTTGGCTTCCGCCTCTATCTGTTCAGTTCCCAAGCCCTTATGGTCCAAGGTTTCACTACCACAGGCCATGCAAGACACCAACATGGCCATTCGGTAACCACAATAGTGGCATTGTAACTGATTTTTATGTTGGTGGTACGTTAGGCTCACATCACAATTGGGGCACTGTGGGGAAACCCCACAGGTGGTACATTCCACAACAGGAGCATAGCCTCTGCGGTTTTGGAACAAAATCACCTGTTCCCCCTCGGAAAGCACCTCTCGCATTACCTCCAGGAGGCGCGCGCTGAAATGCCCAGACATCTGGCGTTTTTTTAGATTTTCCCGAATGTCCACTAATTCCACTTCGGGCATCATTACTTTTCCAAAGCGTTCTTTTAGTTGCACCAAACCATACTTGTTGCTTGCAGCATTGTAATAAGTTTCCAGTGACGGGGTAGCCGACCCCATCAAAACTTTGGCAACGTGCAATTGTGCCAAAACCACAACCGCATCCCGTGCATGGTAGCGGGGCGCCGGACTGTACTGCTTGAATGAGGGTTCATGTTCTTCATCCACTATCACAAATCCTAAATTTTGAAAAGGTAAAAACAGAGACGATCTGGCGCCGATTACAATTTGGGCTGTGGCCTTTTGTTGCAACACCTTGTTCCATACTTCCACTCGCTCATTATTGGAATATTTGGAATGATATACTGCTACCTTTTTGCCAAAATACTTTTGCAACCTGCTAATTAATTGGGTGGTCAAGGCAATTTCCGGAAGCATGTATAAAATTTGCTTCCCCTGTGGCAGAAGCGATTCGATTAATTTCACATAGATTTCCGTCTTACCGCTCGAAGTGACTCCGTGAAGCAAGGCAATATCCTTTTGCTTAAAAGTACTTTCAATTTCATTAAAAGCCTTCTGCTGTAGAACACTCAGGGATTTTATATCAGAGGAAGCCTCGCCTGTGTATTCCATGCGGTCCTTCTGAAGGTAATACTCTTCAAGAATCCCTTTATCGATCAATGCTTTGAGAATGGATGCACTGCTGTTCGCTTTTTTTTGAAGCTGGACCGATTCGACATCATTCCCATGGGCAGATAGCATAAAAAGCGCCATCAATACTTCGCGCTGTTTTGGAGCTCTAGTGAGTTCATCCAAAAGGGCCCTCAAGGCATCCTCGACCTGAAACGTTGCAGCTAATTTGACGTATCGCTTTAGCTTGGGTTTGTACTGTTCAAAAACTTCTTCCTGAACGGTAATCACTCCTTTTTCCATCAGCTTCTGCAAGATGCCCAAAACATACCTGCGATCCAGGATATTCCGAATATCATTGATGTGCAAGGATGACTGGTTTTGAAGGGCTTCATACACCAAAAACTCTTCGTCGGTGCAGTGTTTTTCATCCAAAACACCTTCCTTGCACAAAGTAATGATGGTCTCACTTTCCAGCAAAAATGGGGAAGGCAAGGCCGCTCGCATGACTTCGCCTAAGGTGCAGAGGTAGTACTGCGCCATCCATTCCCAATGTTTCAATTGCCGGGAAGTCACGGTAGGGGTTTCGTCCAAAATTTGGTCGATGGCCTTGGTTTCGTAGCTCGGAGGTTGGTGGGCATGAATTTTATACACTAAACCTGTGTAGACCTTAGATTTCCCAAAGGGAACCGCCACGCGCATCCCTGGTTTCAAAAAGGCCGCTTCGTCCTTAGTTACGCTATAGGTAAAGGCTTGCCGTAGGGGAATGGGAAGGATGACGTCGATAAAATACACAACAAAGCTTAATTACATTGTTCCTTCAATCGCTGCAAGGAAACGTTCAATTCAAATCCCAGCAACAGGAGGTTGGAGTTGATCCAGATATAGAACATCATAATCAACAGCGCTCCAATGGATCCGTACAACTCATTATACTTCGCGAAATTGTTGATGTACACCCCAAAAAAATAGGTCGTCAACAAAAACAACAAGGTCGTTACCAAGGCCCCAATGGAAAAGAAACTAGTTTCGCGGCCCTCTTTCACCCCATAATGGTACAAGGTAGCCACTACCAGATAAAGCATGAGGGCAAAAAAAGCGAATTGAAGCACATTGACCCAAAAAATATCATTATCGATATAAGCATCTGTTTTCAATACCTTGATCAAGTATTCGCCATACAAGATGGCACCTACCGTAACAATAATCACGACCGCCAAGAAGATGGCAACGGCCAGGGCCACTAAGTATTGCTTAAAAAAGCCGCGATTAATGGTTACGTGAAACGAATATTCAAAAGCACTGAAGATGGCATTGACCCCATTGGCTGTCAAGAATAGCGTCAGGAAAAAAGTAACCGAAAGTAAGCTGCTGCGAGGATTCATGGCAATGTCTGCAATGACAGGATAGAAAAAATCGTGGGTTTGCGGTGGCAACAAATTGTCGATAAACATTAAAAAACGAGCCTGAAAGTTCTGGATTCGGATGTAGGGTATCAAGTTGAGCACAAACAGCAAAAAAGGAAAAATGGCCATGAAAAAACTGTAAGCAATAGCACTGGCTCTCGAAGAAAAAGTGCCCTTTATGATTCCAAGCGTGTAGGTTTCCAACAAATCGTAGAGTGAAAAACCACTGAAACCAGGAAGCTTAATCAGCTGTAAGAGCTTCACCAAATTCCGGACGATGGGTATTTTATTGAGTTTCTCCTCTACTTCTGCACTCATGAAATGGCTTTTAAACTTAAATCCATGTTATGAACCGAGTGCGTAAGTGCCCCACTGGAAATGTAATCGACCCCACATTCAGCAAACTTCCTAGCGGTTTCCAGGGTGATGCCCCCACTCGATTCGGTGAGGCATTTCCCGTCAATCATTTCCACCGCCTTTCGAGTATCCTCATAATTGAAATTGTCGATCAGGATTCGGTACACGCCTTCGTTCTCTAGAATTTCAGCAACTTCATCCAGGTTTCGGGCCTCCACGATGATCTTCAAATCCAAGCGATTTTTTTTAAGGTACTTCTTGGTTTTATCAATTGCTTTGGAAATACCGCCACAAAAGTCAATGTGGTTGTCCTTCAACATGACCATATCGTACAATGCAAAACGATGGTTTTCCCCTCCCCCAATTTTGACAGCCCATTTTTCAAGGGCACGAATCCCAGGGGTGGTTTTGCGTGTGTCGAGGATTTTGGTTTTAGTTCCCTCCAAAGCCTTCACAAACATATGGGTTTTTGTGGCTATGGCACTCATTCGCTGCATAGCATTGAGCACCAGTCTTTCTGCTTTCAAAATGGACTGACTACTGCCGGACACATAAAAAACAATATCTCCATAATTCACAGGTGTTCCATCGGTAATCTTAACAGTTACTTCCAATCCATGATCTACATAATCAAAAACCTGCTTGACAAATTCGACCCCAGCAATAATGCCTTCATCCTTGACCAAAAGCTGGGCCTCGCCCATGGCATCTTCGGGGATACAAGCCAACGAGCTATGGTCTCCTGCCCCAACATCTTCCCGAATGGCATTGGCAATGATGATGGCAATTTCCTTGTCGAACTGTTTTTTTGAAATCATGGCCGTAGTATTTCTGCTAAAATACTAAAATTAGCAGGTTAGGCTATGGGTCTCCTTGTAATTTGGTATTTTAGGACATCAAAAGTGTTCGAACCGGATTTTGAGATGAAAATTACGCTTTTTGCCCTAGGAAAAACAGACGATTCTTCGCTTCAAAAACTGATTGATGGGTATCAGAAACGCCTGTCGCATTACATCAGTTTTAATTTTGAAGTGATTCCAGATATCAAAAATTCCAAGAACCTGTCCGAAATGCAACAAAAGCAACTGGAAGGAGAAGAACTTTTGAAGCGATTGCAGCCCGCAGATATGCTGTATCTGTTGGATGAAAAAGGAACTTTGCATAGTTCGGAAGGTTTTGCCAGCTTCCTTCAAAAAAAAATGAACAGCGGTATTAAAAACCTGGTTTTTGCCATTGGGGGACCTTATGGGTTTAGCGATGCAGTGTACACCAAAGCAGCAGGAAAACTCTCTTTATCCAAAATGACCTTTAGCCATCAAATGGTGCGCTTATTCTTTGTGGAGCAATTGTATCGGGGTTTTTCCATTTTAAGGAATGAGCCCTACCATCATCGATGATTCTTGATTAGTCTATTAAGAGTTTGACAACCTGACTATAGGACCCTTGGTGCAATTGAAGCAGGTAGAGTCCACTGGCTAGCTGGTGCTGCCACAAAAACTCCTGTAATCCTGGTTCCCATGTTTTTTCCATGAGTTTTTGCCCCGCAAGGTTAACTATTGCGCTTTTTAGTGGAGTTGAAGCAGTCGCATTGTTTGCATAAAACTTAATGGTTTTCCCGGCGGGATTTTGCACCCAAAACAACTCTCCTTCGCTATTTTCAGTAATTCCCAACCCACCATTGCGTATTTCGTCCAAAGCAAATTGGGCGCTTTCCGCCGTAACGGTAACATGGTCTTCATTTTCCGATGGGATGTAGAAATTCACAAATGGCGAATCATTCAGATTGGGTGTGGCAAACCAATCGGAGTTGTCTATGGCCAAGGCACTCATGGTAGGGATGAACGAGTAGGTATCTTGTTGCAACGCTGCAATAAACTCTTCCAAAACAGGATTCCCCCCCCCATTACCCAAGGCATCGGCAATGTTAGCGGTGCCGCCTGGGGCACTATCCACACCATCGGTGAGTGCCGAAGATTCAGAATCTGCAGCAAAAGAATCAATAGGAATGCTGATGAAATAGACCGTTACATCGGTTACCGTAAGTGTTTGCGAAGCTGCCGGTGTAAAGTTCAACGCTACGTCTACATCGGTCAAGGCGTCAATGGTAAGATTGGTATCCACGATAACAGCTCCGGGGCTACCCGTAGTGGTGCCGTTACCACTACCGTTGATCATGGTAACATTTCTTACCTCCTGAGGAAACCCTAAATTGTCCAATTCGGTTTGGAAAGCATCACGAAAATCGGGTGCCCCTTCGGGCAATAGCTTGGTAGGATCCTGTTCGTAAGTAGAACCATTCAGTAAATGGGCCAATAAATGGTCGATGAGCATTTCCTTGGCAGCAGGAGAATTGAGCACGTTTTCAACAATAGCTAAGGCATCGGGGTCTCCCACCTGTTGCGCAAAATAGTTGATTAAGTATTGCAAACTTATCGGTATGTTGGCTCCACGGTGTGGGGAGTCAAACGATATGTACAAGCGGGTTTCATGCGGCAAGCTGTTGGCTTCCATGTAGGCTAAGGCGTATCGAGCAATTAAACCCCCCATACTCGGTCCCAAAATTACCAATTCAGCATCCCCAACTTTTTGGGAGTTGATTTCATCAATAAGCGCCGCAAGCACCATGGCATTCCGTTGGATGTAATCGGCCCCACCATCAATGTCTTTACCATCGGTGGTATATTGAGGGGCATTTAGGATGACAATATCGTAACCCTCTGCCCGCAAAATATCGGCTAAGTTGTCCCCATCAAAACTCAAGCTGGCATAGAGTTCGCCAATCCCTCGCGAATCACCGGGATCGAAACCGTCCA
>DJVA01000094.1 GCA_002440705.1 Flavobacteriaceae bacterium UBA6268
ATTATTTACTTTCTTAAACTTTTAATTCCTAAAAATCATATAAGATGTTAACTTCCATTCAACGAAAAAAATTTGAAGATAGTTTTAAATCCTATCGTAGAAAGTACATCAATAAAAAGTATGAGAATCTTGATGAGTCAGGTACTCGTCTTATGATTAATTATTTTCTGTCAGAAGTCTTAGGTTATGAAGAATTAGAAGAAATTAAAACAGAATATCGTATTCGTGCTACCTATGCTGATTATGTAATCCAAATTGAAAAGAAGCAACGAATGGTTATTGAAGTAAAGGCGATGGAGTTGGATTTATCGGACAAACACATTCGACAGGCAGTACATTATGGTGCGGATGAAGGTATTGATTGGGTGTTACTCACTAATGGGAGGGAGTTTTCCTTATATCGTGTAATTTTCAGTAAACCCATAAATTATAAGCAGGTATTTTATTTCAATATTCAAGATTTAAATGAGTTCAAAAAGTCGCTTTCGGTATTTGAATACTTGACTAAAAAATGTTTGGTTGGGGGAGATTTAGAACGATTCTGGAAGATGTCACAGGCTACTGAACCTCATAATCTTTGCAAATATCTTTATGATATTAATGTCATACGATTCTTAAAGAGATCTTTAAAAAGGGATGCCGGATTAAATTTTTCAGAAGAAGAAATTTTGGATTCCATTCATGAAATAATTATCACCAAAATAGAGTCACAAAAGCCTCGGCTCAAAAAATAGGCCAAATTTAGTCTACAACGTTAACATCCACGTGCGCTGCAGCTTGCGGAAAATGCGCAGTTCCTTGCGGAGGAGCGGCATGAAGTCCTTGCCGTTGCTGTGGGTATTCTCGAGGCGTTCGCAGTTTTGGTAAAGGCGGTTGGTCAACCGGTTTACCTGAGCGGCGTATTTATGCTTATCTTCGCTAAAGGTTTGGCTTTCGGCCTTCAGGATTTCAGGGGCGAGCGAGTTGGACTGCTGCACGATGTCGCCCGAAAAGTAAATATTGGGATCCTCCTTGCCGTTGGGCTGGAGGTAGCACAAGTCGTCCACAAAGTAGTGCGAAATGCTCCGCGAGATACGAAAAATATCCAGAGCCTTCTGATACAAAGGCGAATAGGGCAAATGCTTGGGAATGGTAGGGTACATGGGGTCGCAATAATTTTTCTAGCAATTCACTCAAATTTACCAACAAAAAAGCAGACCTTTATTTCGATTTTAAAGTAAATTACTAATTTTACTTTAGAAATATTGTAATTTGACTTAAAAACTTGCGAAATGAAAATTGATGCCCTTAACCGTAAAATCCTCAAGTGTTTACAGCAGAACGCGCGACAGTCCAATGCCGAAATCGGGCGGCAAGTGGGCATCAGCTCGCCGGCGGTGAACGAACGCATCAAAAAGATGGAAGATGCGGGGATTATCCGTGCCTACCACACCGAGGTTTCACCGTTTGAATGCGGGTACCAATTGAAGGCCATCATTACCCTACGTGCCTTTATGGGCAAGTTGAAACCGTTCCTTTCCCACGTGCAAAGCTACGACGAGGTGCTGAACTGCTACCGCATCACGGGCAACGAAAACATCGTGATGGAGGTAATCCTCAAAAACCACAAGCACTTAGAAGCCTTTATCGACCAGCTCATTTCCTACGGGGAAACCAAAACCCAGATTGTGCTTTCCCAGGTAGTGGAGAACAACGAGGTAAAACCTGTTCAGTAACCGGTGGGGGTGGGCGTTTGTTTCAATCGCTTCAGCAAATAAAGCGTCATCAGGGCCACTACCGTTAAGATGCCAAAAAAGGCGTACCAAGTGTTTTGAAACCCAAACCGGTCTACCAAGTTCATTCCGCCATTGTGCCCCACTACGTGCGCAATGGACCAACTCATGGTGTAAAAGGCCATGTAGCTTCCCTTGCGGCCTTTGGGGGCCATGGAAAGGGCCAAGGCATTGGAAAAGGGCGAACCAATCATCTCGCCTAGGGTCATAAAGAACATTCCGATGACCAAGATGCCAATCCACGGACTGAAATTGAGCACGATGAAACTTAGGGCCAAGAACACCACTCCCCAGAAGGTGGCCATGGTTTTGGAAATCTGGATGCGCTCCAGCCACCCCACCAGGGGCATTTCAAACACCACGATGAGTACCCCATTCAGGAATAGCAATAATCCGATGAGGTCTTCTGGCAGCGAGTGCTCCATCTTGTAAAAAAGGGGCATTAGGGAAAAGTACTGGACAAACAACATACCGTTCAAGATCATGATGACAAAAAACAGCAAATAGAGACCATTACGGTATGGCGAACGGCCTTCTTTTACCACGGGTTCGGGGGTATGTCCTTCGGGCAATTTCTCTGGTTTTAGAAGAATGAACAACAAGACTGCTGCAATGATGCAGGTAAGCCCGTCAATCCAAAAGAGCGAGTGATAGCTTATTTTGGTGATAATAATTCCACCTAACAAGGGCCCAAACGAAAACCCCAGGTTAATGGCCAAACGGAGGAGGGCAATCCCTCGGGTTATGTTTTCGGGTTTGCAATAGGCGTCGCAAGCCACAAAGATGGCAGGACGGTAGGCATCGGCCATAAGGATGAGGAAAAATACCCCAATGCAAAGGGCGTAGAATCCATCCAAGAACTGCAGGCCAATGTATCCTAGCCCTCCTGTTAGAAGACTTAGCACAATTACCTTGTAAAAACCGATGCTATCCGTGAGCCGCCCCCCAATCCAGGTGCCCACAAAGGAACCCGCCCCAAAGCTAGTCATGATCCATCCTATTTGTGGCAGGCTAAACCCTTGCTCGTTCTCCAGGTAGAGTGAGAGGAAGGGGATGACCATGGCCCCGGCCCTGTTGATGAAGGTAACAAACGACAGCAGCCAGATTTCACGCGAGAGTCCGCGGAAGTTGTTGAGGTATGAGCGGTAATACTTTTTCATGGGTTGGTTGGTACTAAAAATAAAAACGTCCGGAGGAATTTCCGGACGTTTCATATCGATTTATACAGTGGTTTTATAGTCAATACATGCACATCCGGTTCAGGGAACGAGTCACCTGGGTATCTTGAATGTAGCATGTAATGGTCATGGTGTGTTTCTTTGAATTCAAAAGTAATTAAAAAAAACAATTCGTGTATCTTTAGGGAAATTATTTTCATGCAAC
>DJVA01000056.1 GCA_002440705.1 Flavobacteriaceae bacterium UBA6268
ACAGGCGGAGATCGACATCTCAGGGCTCTCCACTGCCACCTATATGGTCATCATAGAGGGCCAGCAAGGCTCGCTGACAAAACAGCTCGTCAAAGAATAGTTTGGAACCCTTTAATTATAAAAACCCTTTCTCCAAAAGAGAGAGGGTTTTTTTATTTCAAATAGCATAGGAACCCTTATTTTTGAAAAAAAACTATATGATCCCTTGGCACCAATACTTGATGGGAATTTTTTTTGTTATAGCAGGTTTTTTTCATATCCAGAAACCTCAAATTTATGAACGCATCATGCCGCCGTACATCCCATCGCATAAGACAGTGATCCTCATTACAGGAATCCTGGAAATGATTGCGGGATTTCTGCTCATGAATCAGGAGAGTAGCACCATTGCTGCTTGGGGCATTATCGTTATGCTGATTTGTTTCTTGCCGGTGCATGCGTATATGTTACAAGAAGAAAAAGCATCGCTCAAACTTCCCAAATGGGTGTTGGTGTTGCGAATTCCATTACAATTTGCAATAATGTATTGGGCGTATCAGTATGCATGACTTGGATCCATTCATCAAGGAAAACAAAGCCTCTAAAATACGGCTGCCCCTTAAAGCTGCTACAATCCATTATTATCCTAAATTCATTCCGAAAGTCACTGCTTCAAGGTATTTTGAAACACTTTTAAATAGCACCGCTTGGCAACAGGATTCCATCAAACTTTTTGGTAAAACACATCCGCAACCACGACTTACAGCGATGTATGGCATGGAAGGAAATACGTATTCCTATTCTGGAATCACCATGCATCCTAAGCCTTTTGAAGAAATCCATTTCACCATTAAAGAAGCTCTGGAAAAAGTTTGCAACATTGATTTCACTACAGTACTGCTCAATTTATACCGCAATGGTAACGACAGTAATGGTTGGCACAGTGACGATGAGAAGGAACTGGGCAGACAACCCACGATTGCATCATTGAGTTTTGGTGCAGATAGGATTTTTCAGTTGAAAGAAAAAGCTTGTTCCCAAAGTACTTTTAAATTAACCTTGGCCCATGGGAGTTTACTATTGATGCAAGGAGAAACACAACATAAGTGGCTTCATCAGTTACCCAAATCGAAAAGGATTCAACAGCCACGAATTAACCTTACTTTCCGTAGGATATTCCAGACCAATGGTTCCGTTCCTTCAAAAAAATAATTCCTAAAAGGAAAAAAACCACGATCTCAAAAACCAAGTGAATGTATAAGTGATTAACCAGCACCAAAAAGGAGAGCACGAGCATTACCATAGAGGTTAAGAGTACCGATTGTTTAGGCCGAATATTACTCAACAACATAAGTCCGGAAAAAAACTCAACGAAGGGCAAAAAACTTCCGATTAAAATCCAAAAAGTTTCAGGCATCCCAAAAAATCCCATGGTTTCCATTACGTAATCCGTAAAATTGGAAATAAAGATAATTTTCATTAACCCGTGAAGGGCTACAAGGAGCCCTGTTGCATATCTCACTAAATTGAACGGGGCCATACCACGCTTAATCATTTCTTTTTTCTTAAAACGGGCGCAAAACTATTCATTTTTTATGCATCCACAATGGGAGTTTTACCATAAAAACCTGGTTGTTAATAACTTTCCAGAAAATTGAATCTTTAAATGACGAACGGTACGTTTTCTTAAGAAGATTTTAAGAAACGGGTTATTCAAAAACACCATTGAGCAATTTCGCCAAGCGAATGCCCGCCTTTTGAATTTGATCCCGAACGGTATTGGTATAGCGGTACATGTATTGATAACCCAGTTTTTCACCCACTTTCGTATGGGCATACACATCCATACAGAGGGTTCTGCTTTCGTACATCCAATCTTCCAAGGTGCCCTTCTGTATTTCTTCCAGTTCTGTATTTGTGAGCTTTTTGGTATTTTGGGCCAATTCAGAATAGGACATTCCGTATTTTTCGATGATTTTTTCGTCCCAAACCCAGTGCAGGTTTACCCCTTCGTCGAACCACTGCACCTGAAAAGTATTTCCTCCTTTGTCTTCGGCCAGTCCCACATGCAACGGTTGGTGCAGATCACCCATAAAATGCACCAACAATTTTAGATAGAAGGTTTTTTCATCTTTTGAGCTTTCAGGGGTTTTCAATACTTCAAGGCATTTGTCAATAGCTACCATGATATCCCCTTTTGGGCTTTTGGGGGAGTTCGCATAGGTACTGTCGAACGGAAAGTTTACGTAATGCCAAGGGGCAAACGACTTGTAACGATCGTCGCTGCGAATCTCGTCGGCATAGGTAGACACAAAAGCCAGGGATTGCCCGTCCAGCAAATCGCTAATTTCCTTTTTGGCCTTTTCAGTTAGGTAGGTTTCCGCAATGGCACCCGTGGCCCTATGTCCTGTGGGACCCCAATCTTCTGGCATAAAAGAAAGCGTCGTCAAAGCAACTAAAATCAATGCAAAGTATTTGAGTGTGCACATTACGTTTGGATTTCCACAAAGATACAACCTGAAGGTAAAGTCTCGGTTAATTTATGGCAAAAGATGATACGATTGTAGCGCATTAACCGTTTTCTTTACATACATTTAAAAAAACAAACGCCTTGAAATCGCTATTTATTTGCTTCCTGTTACTCCCCATCTTGTCAATGGCCCAAGAACGAAATTCCAGGGACATTAGTGTTTCGCCTTTTATTGATGGGACCATTATGGTTCCTGCCGATTCCAAAACACCGCCTTTGGCCATACTCATAGGAGGCTCTGGTCCTACCGATAGGAATGGGAACCAACAAATGATGAAAAACAACTCACTCAAATTTTTGGCAGAAGGGCTTTACGATAAGGGCATCGCCTCGTTTCGTTATGACAAGCGCATTTTGAAACAGCTTAAAGATGGGACCTTGAAAGAAGAAAGCATCCGTTTTGATGACTTTATCAAGGATGCGATGGATGTTGTTGACTATTTCAAAAGATCGAAAGCGTTTTCAAAAATTATCGTCATTGGTCATAGCCAAGGTTCGCTGGTAGGTATGGTTGCTGCCAAGGGCCGTGCCGATGGTTTTGTGTCCATTGCTGGAGCTGGGCAAGAGATCGATGACGTAATTGTAGATCAGCTTAAAAGGCAAGCACCAGGGTTAGTAGAAAGTGCCCGTTTATCTTTTGACGACCTGAGGGCCAATGGAATTGCCATTAACTATAGTCCTGGGTTGGCATCGATTTTTAGGCCCGAAATTCAACCTTTCCTGATTACTTGGATGCGTTACAACCCACAAGAAAGCATTAAACTTTTGGACATCCCTGTATTGCTCATCAACGGGGATCGAGATTTGCAGGTAGACGTTGCGGAAGCTGAGAAATTGAAAGAAGCCCAACCGAATGCACAATTGGAAATTATTCCCAACATGAATCACATATTTAAGGAGTTGGGTGAAGACGATATGGACAACAGCAAAACCTACAACGAACCCAACTTACCTGTGGTACCGCAACTCGTTGAAGTGATTTCCCGTTTCATTCTTCAATAAAAATTAGCATCTTTGCCATCGTAAAATTATGGTATGAGATTTTTTATTCTATTTGTGCTGGTGTTGCTTTTAGGGTGCCATTCATCCAGTAATGAAATGCAACTTACCGGGGAGGTGAGTGGACTCCGGAAAGGAATGTTGCTGTTACAAAAAATTGAAGATACTTTATGGGTCTCGGTCGATTCCATAAGGGTAGATGGTAAAGCAGTGTTCCACTTCAACACCGAGATCGAAAGTCCGGAGGTGTATTACCTTACCATGCGCTTCGATGATAGCATTCAAACCGAAAAAAGAATTCCATTCTTTGCAGAAGCATCCCACATTACCTTGAATTCAAAATTGAAAAATTACGAAATCGAAAGTAAGGTTTTGGGCTCGGTAAACCAAGAAAAATGGGAAACCTACAAATTGTTGATGAAGCGCTACAATGACAAAAACCTTGAGCTGATTGAAAAGCATTTCAACGCCATGAAAGAGGGTCAGGATTCGTTAGCTACCGCTTATGAAGCACAGCGGAACAAATTAATCGCTTCAAGATACCTGGCCACCGTAAATTTTGCCAAAAACCAAAGCGATTATGAAATTGCACCGTATTTGATGCTTACGGAAGTATACGACGCTAATATCAAATACCACGACACCATTTATAAACTTTTGACCCCAAAAATAAAAGACTCCAAATACGGGAAAGCACTGGAGTCCTTTATAAAAGCGTATAAATAGTTCTTAGAGGGCGTTGATCTTATCGATTAACTTACGACCACGCGTTTCCAATTCTTGGTTAATAGCCTTAAAATGTGCCTTCTTGTTTTCCACAGAATGGTCGTTTACCTTATGGATAAGGTCGTCAAAAACTTCGATGGCCTCATCGATGATTTTTTCGGATTCCTTGGTTCCCTTATCGGGATTGGTTATTTCCCAAATGTACACCGCGTCGATGATGTCGCCCAGTACATAGTTAATATCTTTCTTTAAATCGCGTTTGCTTGCCATGTGTTGTAAATTTTAGCAAAAGTAGCACATTTCGATTGTTTTAGGGTACGTAAATTTCCAAAATCGTCATTCCTTGGGTGTCGATGGCTACTTCTTTTAAGGCGGCAGGGAGCAGCAAGGTCTCTCCATATTCCAACGAAACGGAATGCTTTCCTGAGCTAACAAAACCTGCTCCCCCAACGCACATATACACCACAAACGAATCGATACCTCTGTAAGACTTTTTTACCGAGTGGCTCAATTCAAGTTTTGAAGTCACAAAATAAGGCGATTCGCACAGTACCACAGACTCGTTGAGAGCGTTGCGATACGAAAGTGTTGCGTGGTGTTCTGAAAAATCAATGACCTCCAATGCCTCCTCGGTATGTAATTGCCGCATCTGCCCATGGTCATCGGGCCGATTCCAATCGTAAATTCGATAGGTAATATCTGATGTTTGCTGAATTTCTGCCAGCAAAATACCGCCTCCTATAGCATGTACGGTTCCAGGGGCGATAAAAAATGCGTCCCCTTTTGTTACGGGCACTTCTTTCAAAAGATCCGTAAGCATCCCTTCCGAAAGTTTTTTTAAATACCCTTTTTTATCAATTGGTTGATTAAATCCTAAGATTAGGCGGGATTTTTCATCGGCCTGAAGGATGTACCACATTTCGGTTTTTCCAAAACTTTGATGGCGTTGCATGGCAATGCCATCGTCAGGATGTAATTGCACAGAGAGGTCTTGGGCCGCATCGATAAATTTAAAAAGCAAAGGAAATGTTTCCCCAAACCGTTTGGCCACCTTTTCGCCCAACAGATGTGCTCCAAAATCCCTGATCAAAAAATCAAGGGGTTTTCCTTTGAAATTCCCATTGGAAACAACCGAAACATAGCCTTCAACTCCCGATAATTCCCAACTTTCACCCAACCGTCCACTTCCTTGTTTGTTGAGCATACGTACCAACTTTTCACCGCCCCAAACTTTCTTTAAAAGTTGGGGATAGCATTTGATAGGATATAAAGATTGATGCTCCAAGAAAAATTTTTAACCAGAATAAACCACGTAATTACGGGGTGTTTCGTAAAGTTTTATTTCGAGGCCGTATTTGGCATCAATTTTTTTTCGCAATTTGTTCCAAACCACCAAGGCAATGTTTTCGACGGTAGGATTCAATGTTTTAAACTCTGGGACTTCCAGGTTCAGGTTTTTATGATCCAATGCGTCTTCCACCTCCTCTTTAATGATTTGCTTCAGAACATCCAAATTAATCAAGAAACCGGTTTCGGGGTCAATTTTTCCAGTGATTCCCACTTCCAATTCGTAATTATGCCCATGATAATTGGGGTTGCTGCACTTTCCAAAAACTTCTTTGTTTTTCGCGTCGCTCCAATCCTTTCGGAATAAGCGGTGTGCCGCATTGAAATGTGCTTTGCGATAAATAGTCAAACTCATTGGCTTAAATCTTCGTAGAACTTTTCAAAAATAATCTTGAACCATACGGTATACCTTTCGGGGTTTAAGCGCATGGCCTCCTTCACGGATTCCAAGGGCATCCATTTGTAGGCCGCAACCTCATCTGGATTTGGATTTGGGGTACCGTTGAAGGTTCCCACAAGGATATGATCCAACTCGTGTTCGGTAAGGCCATTATCAAAAGGCGATTGGTATATGAAAGAAATGGTTTCCTTCAAATCGGTTACAAACCCCATTTCTTCCTGCAATCTTCTTTTGCCGGCTTCAATAGAGCTCTCGCCATCCCGTTGGTGGCTACAGCAGGTATTGGTCCAAAGTCCCGGTGAATGGTACTTATCAAATGACCGTTGTTGCAGCAGTAACTCTTCCCTATCATTGAATACAAATACCGAAAAAGCGCGATGGAGCACTCCTTTTTTATGTGCTTCCATTTTGGGCATCAGTCCGATCTTTACATCATTCTCATCAACCAAAATTACCATTTCCTCTTCCATGGAGTGCAATTTTTTCAAAAATACAAAATGCGTTGTTAAGAAAAACAAAAAGCACCCAACCATGTTGGGTGCCTTTCAGGAAATATAATCTAGTTAATTAGTTTGCGGGTTCTTGAATGATGAACATGGAACGTCGGTTCAACTGGTGTTCCTCTTCCGTACATTCCACACCATTGGAACAACGGTTCTGCAATTGGCTTTCACCATATCCTTTGGCAGACAAACGGTTTTTGTCGATCCCTTTTGAAACCAACCAATTTAAGGTGGACTGGGCGCGCTTATCGGAAAGGATCCGGTTGTACTCGTCATTGCCTCGCGAATCGGTATGCGATTCAATATGAATCACCAACTCGGGGTATTGCCTCATAGCTGCCAGAATTTTGGCCAATTCCACTTCCGCATCAGGGCGGATGTTGTAACGGTCGAAATCAAAATAGATAGGTTGTAAACTCAAACGGCAGCCCAAATCGTTCGGCGGACAAGGATCACACTCCAAAGGCATAGGAACGGTAATAGTTCCTGTTTTATTTGGGGTTTTGACCAGTTTCTCGTTGTATTCACACCCATCGCTCTTTCCCCGAATAATGTAATCGCTATCGCAAGCTGCCAAGGCTTCAAAGTTGTATTTTCCGCTTTCATCGGCAGTGACGGTAGCCACTTCCTGATTGTTTTCATCCAAAAGGGAAACCGTAGCACCAGGCAACGGTTCGCCCGTAGCAGCATTGGTGACAATTCCAGTAATGGTGATTTCACATTTTTCCTGAACCCTGTAAATATCATCGGAAATACTTCCTTGATTACCATCGCGGTTGGAAGACAAGTACCCTATGCGTTTGTTTTCTTCAATGATGAATGCAAAATCGTCTTTTTTACTATTGGCAGGCTCCCCAAGATTGGTCACTTTTCCAGCTTTCCCATTTTCGTCGAGTGGAGCAACCAAAATATCCAATCCTCCCAAACCGGAATGACCATCACTGGAGAAGTAAAGGTTATTCATTTCGCTTACGAAAGGAAATCCTTCCCTGGCTTCGGTGTTGATGTTTGGGCCTAGATTGATAGGAGCACCATAGGTGCCATCCTCATTGATGTCGACATACCAAATGTCGCTCATGCCAAAAGTACCAGGCCTATCGGAAGCAAAGTACAAACGCTTTTCGTCCTTGCTCAAGGCAGGGTGGGCCGTGGAAAAATCATTGCTGTTGAAAGGCAACTCTTCCACATTGGTCCAAAAATTTTCACCACTTTTGATGGCCTTGTAAATTTTCAGTCGGATGGTTTTGTTTTTATCGCGACCCTTTTTACCGTCTGTAAAACTATTTCGGGTAAAATACATGGTGTTGCCATCTTTAGTAAAGGTTGCAGAAGACTCGTGGTATTCGGTATTCACATCACCATCCAATGGAGTGACATTTGAGAGGTATCCCTGGGCATCCCTCTGGGCTACAAATAAATCCAGAAAGGGTTCCTCGTTCCAATCGTGAATTTTGGCACCCTCGGTGTTTTTGGTAGCAGATGAAAAGACCAATTTATCAGGGCCATAGTACGAAGTTCCAAAATCGGAATGCTCAGTATTGATTCGAACTTTTTGAACCTCATATCCCTTCGCTTGAAAGGCAATGCTTTTCAAATAATTAGGATCTTCCTTGTAATTATTAAGGATGATCCCAGTGCCCCCCACACTGGCGTAGGCATCCATCATTTGGTCGGCTTCTTCATAGTTCCCCAAGCTTTTCAAACATTGAGAAGTACGGTAGTAATAGATGGGTTCGACCTCGTTTGGGTATTGACCAATCAATTTTTGATACCATTTGGCAGCATCGGCATATTCACTATTGTAATAATAGGTATCTCCAAGTTTCTGAAATACCTGGGCCGATTCGTAACCATCCTCAACGACTTTCAGGTAAATCTCCCTAGCATCGATGTACGAGTACTTATCGAATTCTTGATTGGCTTTTTCAATTTGGTTTTTTTGGGCGAAGGAAATACTGGCAACCATCGTTACCAGCAGGGACATAAGTATTTTTTTGAATACTAATTTGGTCTTCATATTGTTGTTGTTTAGAAGAATCTAGGTGTTAACACACGTTCAGGCTTGTTGAATAGGTCGAAACGGAGAAATACTTCGTACGATCCATCACTGTAGGTTTCGATATCGGTGGTTTGAAAATCGTAACCTACCCCAAGAAAGAGTCCGTCGGTAATTTGGAAACCAGCCATGGCGCTCAAAGCAGCACTCCATCGGTATGAAGCACCCAAGGTAAATTTTTCGTTGATCAGAAAATTGGCAGAGGCATCCCATTGCAAAGGCGATCCATTTACCGCCTTGATTAAAGTTGCAGGCTTAAACTTAAGGTTCTCACTTAAATCAAAAACATAGCCAGCAATCAAAAAGTAGTGTAGGCGTTCTGCTGCGGTGGTTTCACCAATTGCTCCCGGATTGTTGATGATGTCGGTTATTTTAGATTGATCGAAGTGTTTTGTAGTCAAAAAGTTAGGAACGGAGAGCCCTACGTAAAATTTCTCGGTATTGTAATAAACTCCAGCACCTATCTGAGGTTGTAATTTATTGTCGATGTTATTGTTATCGAATACATCTCCAGGATCGGCAATGTTGAGTTTGCTAAAATCGACGTCCAACAGATCGAGTCCGGCTTTTAACCCAAAAGATACTTTTCCACTTTCAGAAACATTAATTCGGTAAGCGTAATCGATTGTGATATTGGATTCGACTGAAGGGCCAATTTCGTCATGGACAATGCTCAAGCCCAATCCCATGTTATCCAAGGCACCAATAGGAGAGTTTACTGTAAAAGTACCCGTTTTGGGGGCTCCTTCAAAGTTTACCCATTGGGTTCTTCCCAACAGTCCGAAACTTAAAACATCCCTAGACCCTGCATAGGCGGGGTTTACCACCTCTGTGTTGTACATGTACTGTGTGTACTGTGGGTCCTGTTGGGCTTTACTCGAAAAAGTACCAAGTAGAAGTAAAACCAAGATTGCTATGTAACTATTTCTCATCATACTATATTTAGTATTTCCGGGAGGGAAGTGTCCCTCCCGGTTTTAGTTTTTATCTATTTATGTATAGGTATCCGTTGTAACTTGATTTGCCTGGGTTTTCACCGGAAATGGTCAAGATATAGAAGTACGTACCGGTAGGCAATTTCTCACCCGAATTGATGGTTGCCCTAGCGTTGGACTCCCCAACAAATACATTTTCTTCACCGGTTTGACCTCCATAACCATCTGTTTCCCATACAAGAACACCCCAACGATTGAAGATCTTCACGTTATTGTTCGGATAATCTTGAATACCCCTAATCTCGAAGTAATCGTTTAATCCGTCACCGTTTGGTGTGATACCGTTAAAGATTTCAAACTCAGCTCCTTTTACATCCGGAAGGGTAGTAATGGTTGGATCGTCTGGATCGCCATCACCATCGATATCCGTATTGGTCGTGATGTTTGGATCGTCAGACTCATCGTTCACCTCGTTACCATCGCCATCATAACCTGTTGCCAAAGCTTGGTTCACTACTTCACCTGCTTCAATATCGGCTTCCGTAATTTCGTAGGTAGCACTGAAGGTCGTAGAATCACTTTCGCCTGGCTCCAATACCGCAATTGGGCCACCAGTAATTACAATACCTGGCAACGGATCGCTGATGGTAATGTTGTACAAGGTTACGTTGCCAATATTGGTTACGGTAAAGGCATAGGTAATGGTTTCCCCTGGTTGGGAAGCACCGTCACCATTTTCATCGTTGAATACACCGGTTTTCTCTAAGGACAAGTCTGGGTTTTGACACAAAGTGCTCACCGTTGGATCGTCCTCAAAGTTACTGTTGTCGTCACTCAAATCACTTACCACGTCGCCATTTGGAGCAGTACCTTCTGCGATGGCTTGGTTGGTTACAAATCCGTTGTCCACATCTTCTTGAGTTACTGTGTACACTCCGAAGAAAGTTTCGGTATCGGACTCCCCAGCATCTATCGTTACTGGGCCACCCTGTACCTCGATCATAGGATCGGTAACAATAACATTGGTCAATTCCACATTTCCAAGGTTGGTTACGACAAAGTCGTAGACGATGGTTTCACCAAGGTCGATACAGCCGTTGTTGTTTTCATCCGTTGGAGTACCCACTTTGATCAAAGCGATCTTCGCATTTTGACACAAGGTGGTGATTGTTGGATCGTCTTCCAATTCGCTATTATCATCAGAAAGATCGGAAACTGTGTTTCCTTGTGGATCCAGTCCGGTTACAGTTGCTTGGTTCTCAACCATTCCTGCATCGATGTCCGCTTGGGTAATGAGGTAGGTTGCGGTGAAGGTGTCAATGTCCGTTTCACCTGGGACCAAGGTAATAGGTCCTCCTACAACATTTACCAAATCGTCGTCAATGTCGATATTAGAGATCGTAACATTTCCATTGTTGATTACTGTGAATGTATAGGTAATGGTCTCTTTCACATCGGCACAGCCATCTCCATTGGTATCATTTACTGTTCCAACTTTAATCAGAGCGATGGATGGGTTTTGACACAGCTCGGTAATGGTTGGATCGTCTTCCAATTCACTATTGTCATCAGAAAGATCAGAAACTGTATTTCCTTGAGGATCCATACCGGTTACCGTGGCTTGGTTTTCTACGAAACCATTGTCGATATCCATTTGGTTGACGGAATAGGTTGCTGTGAATGAAGTAGCATCCGTAGCTCCAGGAGCCAAGCTAATTGGTCCTCCTTGAACATTCACTAATGGGTCTGTGATATCAATGTCGGTGATGGTCACGTTACCTGTGTTGATTACCGTGAAGGCATAACTGATGGTTTCTTCCACATCGGTACAACCATTTCCATTTTCGTCATTTAAGGTACCTACTTTAATGAGTGCAATACTTGCATCTTGACACAACGTGGTCACCGTTGGGTCATCCACACCTACTCCACTACCCGATTCATCAGAAACCACAGTTCCATCAGGAGCGGTTCCTTCGGCCGTGGCCTGGTTGGTCACTTGGCCAGCATCAATGTCATCTTGAGTAATGGTATAAGTACCTGTATAGATCCAAGTTTCGGTAACATCAAGTTCCGTATCACCATCAGTGTCACCACTGTCTGGGCCAGGTACCACACCGCCCAACAATGGGTCGGTTACCACAATATTGGAAAGGCTTACGTTACCTTCGTTGGTTACTGTGAAGGTATACTCGATTACCTCACCTGGCTGGCTACAGTCGCCACCGTCGTCATAGCTAGCTTGCTTCACGATGGCAATTGCTGGGCTTTGACAGAGGGTCGTCACCGTTGGGTCGTCCTCGGTCAATACATCATCATCCGAAAGATCGCTTACGGTACTTCCGTCAGGAGCAGTTCCTTCGGCAGTGGCCTGATTGGTCACTTGGCCAGCGTCTATATCATCCTGCGTCAATACATAGGTTGCAGTGAAAGTAGTTGTATCAGAGGCTCCCGGGGCCAAGCTGGCCAACGGTCCGCCGGATACAGTTACCAATCCGTCGATAACCGTAACGTTGGTTAATGTTACGTTACCAGTGTTCACCACTTCAAAGCTATATTCAATGGTCTCACCGGGATCGGCACATTCGTTACCATTACCATCTACAAAGACTCCTGTCTTGATGAGTGCAATGCTCGCAGACTGGCATAAAGTGGTTGTAATGACGTCGTCGGTTTCAACACTACTTCCAGAAAGGTCACTAACTACCGTACCGTCAGGAGCAGTACCATCGGCTGTGGCTTGGTTCATCACCACGCCTGCATCGATGTCGTCCTGGGTAATCGTGTAGCTTCCTGTATAGATCCAAGTTTCGGTAACATCAAGTTCCGTATCACCATCAGTGTCACCACTATCAGGACCGGCTACCACGCCGCCCAACAATGGATCGGTTACCACAATGTTTGATAAGCTAACATTACCCACGTTTCGAACGGTAAAGGTATATTCAATCACTTCGCCAGGCTGGCTACAGTCACCACCATCGTCATACACCGCTTCTTTAATAATAGCAATATCTGGAGCTTGGCAAAGCGTTGTAGTCGTACTATCATCTGTGGTTACTGTAGATCCTGAAAGGTCGCTCACTACGGTTCCATCAGGAGCGGTACCATCGGCGGTGGCTTGGTTGGTCACCACGCCCGCATCGATGTCGTCCTGAGTAATCGTGTAGCTGCCTGTGTAGATCCAAGTTTCGGTAACATCAAGTTCCGTATCACCATCAGTGTCACCACTGTCGGGACCAGCCACTACGCCGCCCAACAATGGATCGGTCACCACAATATTGGAAAGGCTTACGTTACCTTCATTGGTTACTGTGAAGGTATACTCGATTACCTCACCTGGCTGGCTACAGTCGCCGCCGTCGTCATAGCTAGCTTGCTTCAC
>DJVA01000019.1 GCA_002440705.1 Flavobacteriaceae bacterium UBA6268
TGTGGCTTCCCCAAGTTGGATCGATGAATGTGGTGTTGAAAAAGGGCTGCCTAAGTGGCAGCCCTAGAAAATTCGAGAATACTTCGAAAGCAGGCTATTCCTTAACCGTGTTAAAGCTATAGCTTGCCCCTAGCATCACCATGGAAGTAGTCATTTCATACGAAACTGAACTGCCGGGAATGGCTCCGTAAGGGGGATAATTTTGAATGAACATTGGGTTCAACAAGGGGCCAGAGGTATCCCCATTGCTGGTGGCATAATGGAATACCCCGTCAAACTGAAGTTGTTCAGAAACCTTATAACTCATGCCAAACTGAAATGCATTTTCAATGATTGCAGTAGCTGGAACATTAAAGAAAGCAACACTTTCATCGATGGGGTTGGAACTGTAGGTATAACCAATTCGTAAGGGCAATTTATCTATGCCCCTGAATTGTAATCCGGTTGAAAGAATTTGAATGTTTTTCCAACCGAAACCTGCAACAGACCCTGTATCGGTCCAACCACTTTCTGAAAAACCGTTGGTATTTTCATAATCTACATACCTAAAATCGAAAGCGATGTCGAAATCACCAATGCTGTAGCCAATTCCTGCTGAATATATGGCGGGGTAATCCAAGTCGAGGGTATTGGAACTGGTTTGACCATCCAGATAGGTGTTTTCAAACTCGAACTCCTGGAAATTTTGCTGGCTTTTATAAGAAAGCCCAAAACTAAATCCCTCATTAGATTCATAAAACAAACCCGCCTGTGCGCCAAAACCAATAGCACTGGCTTTGTTGGTAGAAGGATACCCCGCTAAGGTAGGATTGGCTGTAGGGTTGGGCATGAGTTCCAACATGGCCCAGTTGAAATTGGGTTGAATAGCAATAGACAATCCTTCGGCTATTTGATAGGACCAAGTCACTCCAAATTGAAAAACACCATAGTCCGATTCGATACGACCAAAACCGCCCATCGATTGGGAGGCATTGATAGGGTTTAGGTTGTTTTCGGGGAAAGTGACTCCAAATCCACTTATCCCAAAAGCTGAAACCCCAAAAGTATGAGGGCTACCATTTTTTCCCCATACAAGGGCCAATGCTGGCATGGGTGAAAGTCCACGGTCATCTTCGGTAATGCCAGAGAAAAACTCACCTGTAGGCTGCCCTTCGGAATTAAAAACCGGCACGGTAGAACGTAGCTCGGGGGAAGAGAAAAACAATCCCACATCGGCTTTTAAAACAGTGCCGTCAAAATGTGAAATGGCTGCCGGATTCCACAAAAGTGCTCCCGATATATCCAAGGGCTGCCCGGTTGCTGCACCCCCCATGGACATATTAATGGCTCCAACTCCTTGCATGATGTGTCCCGCTTGGGAGAACATGGCTAATGTTGCAAAAAGCGCTAGAAATTGAATGGTCTTTTTCATAATGGTGTGTTTAAGAACCCCAGTAGCTATAGGGAGAGTACTCCCACATGGGGTTAAGTTATTACACAAAATTAGCATAGGAAAGATTCGGAATTTATGATCAATATCATGCAATGTGCGTATGATGGATGTCATAATTACAACTAAATATTACTATTAAATTTACAGTGTCAATACAGAGCTTTTAGAGTTCAAAAAATAGATTTTCATGAAAAATTTAGTCATACTTGGAGCGGGAACAGCAGGAACCATGATGGCCAACCATTTGGTTTCCAAACTCCCAAAAAAGGAATGGGAAATTACGATTGTGGATCAGTACAAAACCCATTATTATCAACCGGGGTTTTTGTTCCTGCCTTTCGACATTTACAAACCCAAGCAGGTCAAAAAAGTTGGAAAAAAATTCATTCCAAAAGGGGTTCAATACATTCAGAAAAAAATAGACCTGATTCGACCCGATGAAAATGAGGTCCTGCTGGAAGGCGATGAGAAACTTCCATATGATATCTTGATAGTCGCCACGGGAACCAAGATCGCCCCCGATGAAATTGAAGGAATGGCTGGCCCCGAATGGCATAAAACCATTTTTGATTTTTATACCTATGAAGGTGCCAAGGCATTGCGGGACAAACTTCGCGATTGGGAAGGGGGCAAATTGGTCGTCCATATTTCCGAAATGCCTATTAAGTGCCCAGTGGCCCCTCTTGAGTTTGCTTTCTTAGCCGATTCATTTTTTAAACACAAAGAAATGAGGGACAAGGTAGACATTACTTTTGTGACCCCGCTGGCAGGGGCCTTTACAAAACCCAAAGCCACAGAGGCATTGCATGATTTGTTGGAAGAAAAAGGAATTAAGGAAGTTACCGACTTCAATATTGAAAGGGTTGATTTTGAAAATAAAAAAATCATTGATTATATCGACACGGAAGTTCCTTACGACTTACTCGTTACGGTGCCACCTAACCTTGGCGATGCTGTGATAGAACGCTCTGGAATGGGGGATGACTCCAATTTTGTACCCACCGATAAAGCCACGCTTCAAACCAGGGATTACAAAAATATATTTGCTTTAGGGGATGCGACCAATTTACCAGCCTCCAAAGCAGGTTCTGTGGCACATTTTGAAGCCGAAATCCTAACGGAAAATATTTTGCGTTACATTGAAGGAAAACCCCTTAAGGAAGAATTTGATGGGCATGCCAATTGCTTTATTGAAACCGGAAACGGAAAAGCCCTCTTGATCGATTTCAATTACACCCACGAACCCGTGGATGGTACTTTTCCCCTGCCCGGTATTGGCCCATTGCAGTTATTGAAAGAAAGCAGGACTAACCATATGGGTAAGATGGCGTTTCGGTGGATTTACTGGAACATGCTCATTAAGGGCAGACACATTCCCTTTGTTTCTGCGACCATGACCGAAAAAGGAAAAAACTTTGAAGCAGTAAATTAAGTTTAATCAAAACCATTAAAAATGAAAAAGTTAGTTGGACAAACCGAAGTAAATGTTAATGAAGAAGGCTATTTAACCGATTTCAACGAATGGAATAAAAATGTTGCCGAGAACTTGGCCGAAGAACACGATATCAAATTAACCGAGAGGCATTGGGAAGTCATTGCCTATTTACAGGGGCAACACCAAAAAGAAGAACCCCTTTCCATTAGGGGAATCAAAAAAAGTGGGGTCATCGATATCAAGGAATTTTATGCCTTGTTCCCAGGAGGTCCTTTAAAAATGTCCACATTGATTGCAGGGATCCCTAAACCCAAAAGCTGTATTTAACGGACGACCCCCTGTTTAATTCACTAAAATCTTTAAGCCATGAATGAAACAAAAGTCAAAAAAATGCTCTTCATCCTCTCAAAAGGAAGTATTGAAAATGCGTATGCTGCATTTGTTATGGCCAATGGTGCCCGTATGGAAGGCATTGAAGCAGAGATATTTTTTACTTTTTTTGGACTTGAAGCGGTTCAAAAAAAGAAACTGGAACACCTAAAAGTCGCTACCGTTGGAAATCCGGCCATGCATATTCCAACCATGTTGGGCGGATTGCCCGGAATGGAAGCCTTAGCGACCAACATGATGAAAAAGGAAATGGAAAAACTGGATTTGCCTACCGTAAGTGAATTCTTGGAAATCCTTAGCGATTCCGGATGCAAACTTTGGGGGTGCAAGTTGGCCGTGGATATGTTCCATTTGAAAGAAGAGGACCTTATCGACGAACTGGACGGCATCCTTACTATCGGCGACTTTTACGCCAGGGCCAATGCTGAAGGAACCCATTTACTGTTCATCTAATGAAGTTTTCATAGTGTAAAAAGCTGAACAAAAAGTTCAGCTTTTTTTTATTAAAGGCTTATTTTTGCTCCTCTTGGTAAAATGACCATGGTCATTTTTTAGCAGGGTTTTCATCCATAGTTTTATACCATATAGTAAAACACCAATGTAATGACAACCAATATTCAATTTGTAAAGATGCCCACCAGTGAAACCCTCACTGAATTTACCAACAAAAGGATCAAAAAACTTGCAGTAAAGTACAACTGGATCATCCATACCGAAGTTTTCTTCAAACTGGACACCGATGCTTTTGGTACCAAGATTTGCGAAATGGAACTCAGCGTTCCTGGCCCTAAAATTTTTGCAAGTTCCAAGGACGATAATTTTGAAGTGGCTGTGAAACACACCATCACAGAACTTGAAAAACAACTTAAAAAACGAAAGGAAGTTACCTTTCGGCTCAACCATTAAACCAATAGTATCATGAAAAAAATTCTAGTACCCATTGATTTTTCCGACAATTCCGACTATGCCTTGGAAGTGGCTGCCCAATTGGCCAAAAAATTCAATACCGAGTTGGTGGCACTCCACATGATGGGTCTTTCACAAGCCGTAATTACCAAAGAGGATTCCAAAGAAGTCATGGAGGCCATGTTTTATATGAAGTTGGCAGAAAAACGTTTCAACGAATTTTTGGACAAACCCTATTTGGACGGACTGAAAGTGCATACCACCGTGCAAAACTACAAGCAGTTTCATGAAATTGACCATGTAGCCCAGGAATTTGATTGCGACCTTATCGTCATGGGTTCTCACGGAAGTAGCGGGCTGAAAGAAGTCTTTGTAGGCTCCAATACCGAAAAAGTGGTCCGAAACTCAGAGCGACCTGTGTTGGTTATCAAAAACAGGGCTAAAAACTTCAATCTCGAAAAAGTGGTTTTTGCCTCCAGTTTCGATAGGGAAATCATTCCAGTTTTTCAAAAGGTAAAAAAATTCGTGAATACCTTTGGAGCCAAGTTGGAACTGGTGTACATCAATACACCAGGAGATGGTTTCCGAAGTACCAAGGAAATGAACAACAAAATTCTTCAGTTTTTATTGGAATCAAAAGCAGCTAATGATTTTCAACTTTCAGACATCATTAGCTACAATGCCTACACTGTTGAAGAAGGAGTGTTTGATTTTAGCCATCAAGTACAAGCCGATGCAATTGCCATGCCTACCCATGGCCGTAAAGGATTGGCCCATTTCTTCTCAGGAAGTATTAGTGAAGATCTAGTGAACCACGCCGATTTGCCGGTCATCACCTTTAAAATCTAATGACACTTCAGGGATGCGATTGTTTGAAAAGAGCCGAAACATTGTTTCGGCTCTTTTTATAGCCCTCCGGCGTAGTTAATGCTGTGCCCCCTATGGTGTTCCAAAAACAAAGCTTTTATCTTATAGATTTGACGTAAATGAAAGTAATCGTGGGCCAACCAGTTGGTTAAAAATAAAGCTGCACTCATCCTACCAAAGTGCGGGTGGTTAAATTCATTTTGCCAAGGACCTTCCTCATTTTTTTGAAGCCATAAAAGGCTCTCTTCCCTAGCTTTTGCAAAACGTTTCCAGGCAATTCCATAATCCTGTTTGAGGTAAGCATGTGTTTCGACCCAACCTTGAGGGTCTATTGGAGGCGGTGCTGTGTTGGGATGTTCAAATAAATGTTGGATGCGCGCTCTAAAATCGAAACATTCTTCATCGTACAGGTGACCAAGCAGTTCCAACAAGCACCAAGAGCTCGGGGAGGGTTTCCAGTTTCTTTCTTCAGCAGTGCAATTTTCAAGTAGGTCCCGAAATCGTTCCAGGTTTTTTGAGAATTCTTCTGCAATATTTTTGGGATCATTCATCTTTTTCAACCCACATCATTTGATAGCCAGGTACCAATGCTTTACGTTCTGAAATGGTTTTGTGGAACGTGTTCTTTTTAATTCCTGGAGTGGGTAGCCCCGTAATGGCAGCAATGGCCGTTGCCAATAAAGGCTCGTTCTCATTGCCTAAAACGCCGAGGTTACTGTAGTCCTCGAACTGTTCAATGTCCGGTATTAGCCCATCCACATAATCGGTATTACCGGCCGCATTCGCGGTCTTGAATACCAAAGGCAGCATGGCATACCGATGATTGGGATTAACTTGGGCCCTGCTGAAATTGGGTGCTGGGGCATCATAAAGCAGGAAGGAGGCTTGGTATTTTCCAGTAGTATTGGCCCCAATTTGAACAACGTCAATGTAAGGTGCAAGTCCGTTGATGACCAACTCACTGGCAGAAGCAGTTCTGCTACTGGTAATAATGTATACTTTTGAAAGGTTCAAACTATTGATGCTTTCTCCCCCACTGACGAAGCTGCTGAGGAATTTTCCATCTTCAGCATAATCGGCTTGACGGTCTGGGTTCCATTGCTCGGTATAAAAAACCTGCCCGGTAAACTGACCCGTAATCATGCTGGAAAGATAGGTTGCTGAGCGAACCGAGCCACCTCCATTATAGCGAAGGTCTACTACCAAATCGGTAATTCCCATCGATTTAAACTGCCCAAAAGCGGTATTGAGTTGCGAATCGAATTCACTGGTAAAAGCATTGTACATTATATAACCAATGCTGTGTCCACCAACGTTTAAGACCAAGGTTTTAAAAACGGGATTTTCGGTATACTGCGCTTTGGTTAATGAAATACTATCGCCTGTAGCCATGATGGTCGTGCCATCAAAGGAGGCTAGGCCAATCGTGTAAGAGTCTGGCGATAACAAGGTGTCAAAATTTTGATCGTTCAGTTGGGTTCCATCAATGGTATTAAAAACCATGCCTCTCTGCACTCCTTTTGAAGCTGCATCCGAGTTGGGCAGCACGTACCGAACATACCCAAACACATTATTACTGTCGTCCGGATAATAGACTAGCCCGTACTCCATACCATTGTTCAGGGTAATTCCAGATAGCGCATTTTCCAGTTCCACATAGTCGTCCACCAGGATGCTAAAGCGATCTTGGGCCGATTTTAGATAGGCGAAGAATGCTTCAGGAGTTTCAAAAGAATCAAGGAAAGCTTTGTAATCGGCATCCGTAGCAAAAGCGTCATCGGCCAATTCGGGGGTGTCTGTTTTGTAAAGATAAAAGTAATTCAGTCCGCGCCATATAAAATCATTGATTTCGACGGTGGACGCAGGATGCAGCACATCGTCCTGATCTTCGAAACAGGAAACCAAACTAAGGCCGGTAATTAAAAACAATAAGATGAGGGACTTTTTCACAGGGTGTGGTTTTTTGAAATGCAATTTTTTTTGAAACCCTAAAATAGGGACATTATTGTAAATTGTTGTACCAATGTAACAAAAAAATAAGTAATTCGTCGTAACCATAGAACGGCATGATACATGCTAGAGCTAACCATCATGAAACAGAGTGAATTTTTGACCACCGTGCTTCCATTTAAGGATAAGCTTTACCGTTTGGCAAAACGTCTCTTGGTTTCAAGTGAGGAAGCAGAAGATGCCGTTCAGGAAGTTTTTTTGAAATTATGGAAGGGTAGGGACCGTATGGAGACCTATAAAAACCCTGAGGCTTTTGCGATGACCATGACCAAGAATTATTGCTTAGACCGGTTGAAATCAAAACAGGCCTCCAATTTGAAGATCGTGCACAGCAATTACCAGCACTCGGATAATTTGCAGCGCAAGGTCGAATTGCAGGATGGGGTAGATTTGGTTTTCCAGATCATGGATCAACTTCCCGAAAAACAGCGCATGGTCCTTCAGTTACGGGACGTAGAGCAGTTTGAGTTTTATGAAATTTCCGAAATGCTAGACTTGAACGAGACGGCCATCCGCGTGAATTTATCGCGTGCTCGAAAGACCATCCGAGAAGAATTGATAAAAAAGTACAACTATGGAATTAGCTAAAATCGAAACGTTGTTGGAAGCGTATTTTGAGGGAAATACGACCCTTCAGGAAGAAACACAGTTGCAAGCGTTTTTTGCATCAGCGGACGTGCCTACCCATCTGGAACCTTATGCTCCACTGTTTGTAGGGCTTAAAATTTCAAGGGACGAACAGCTAGTCAAACCATTGGTACTTCCCAAAACCAACAATCGAAGCAACTTCTGGAAATGGAGCATTGCAGCAACCATCGCTGTAATCTTGGGCGTCTTTGGATTCCTCTATTTTCAGGATGATGGACTAACCAAAGAACAGCAAGAAGCCCTTATGGCCTATAACAAAGCCAAGGAAGCCATGCTCTTGCTTTCTGAAAATTTAAACAAAGGAGCCTCTAAAATAACCTACATCCAAGCGTTTGAAGAAGGTACTTCCACACTTGGCCTAGTAAATCAGTTTACCGAAACCAAAAACCAATTTTTTAAATAACCCATTTTTTTAAATACTAAAACTCATGAAAAAAACACTTTTAATTATAGCAATGGCCTTGATCCCGATGGTGGGATTCTCTCAAGGATTCTTCGATAAATATGAAGACGAAAAGGACGTAACTTCGGTGATTGTTACGAAGAATATGTTTAAGCTTTTGGCTGAAATCGATATCGAATCGGACGATCCGGAAGTAAAGAATTACATGGAAATGGTCAACAACCTAGACAACATCAAAATATTCATCACCGAAAATAAAGAGGTGGGAAATCGTATGAAATCCTCTGTAGACCAATACCTCTCTACCTCCAAAGGATTGAATGAGTTAATGCGCGTAAAGGATGACGGAAAAAACATCAAGTTCTATTCCAAGCCCGGCAAATCTGAAAGCCATGTAAGTGAGCTGTTGATGTTTCTCGAGGGAGACGTAGACGGCAAGGAGGGCACCATCATTATGAGCATTACCGGGAACATCGATTTGAAACAGATTTCCAAATTGACCAAGGACCTCAAAGTGCCTGGAAGCGAAGAATTGAAAAACATCGAAAAGAAAGGGTAATATGACAGCAGTAGTAAAATACGTTACTTTTTTAGCGTTGGCAGCTCTTAGCTTAATGAGCTGCGACAATGGAAAGTCCCTTCAGCGCTATTTGGTAGACAAACAACAAGACGATCGTTTTTTGAAAGTGGACATCGCCACCAGTTTGTTCCAAAACGACGATGCCAATCTCACCGAAGAGGAAAAGGAAATTTTAAGCACTATTAAAAAGATCAATGTGGTGGCCTATCCGATGAAAGCCGGTAAAGAAGCCGAATACGAATCCGAGAGAGCCATAGCACTTGCCATTATTGATCAGGATCAATACAAAACCTTAGGAAAGGTGAAATCGAATAATATGCAGATGACCATGAAGTACATGGGAGAGGAAACAGCCATTGATGAAGTCATCGTTTTTGCCAGCGGTCCCGAAAAGGGATTTGGGGTGTTCCGTTTGCTTTGCGACGACATGCGTCCAGACCAAGCCCTGAAACTGATGAAAACCATGGAGCGTGGCGATCTGAATTTATCGGAAATTCGAGGAATAGGGAAAATGATGGAAGATTTGAATTGGTAATAGAACAATCAAACAAAAAAAGCCCCAATTTTTTGGGGCTTTTTACATTTAAATACCCGTATAGTTCTGTGGGGTAATGGCTTTCATTTCCTTTTTGAGGGCTTCCGAAACCTCCAAGGTTTCAATAAAATCGAAGATGGATTGTTTCGTGATGGCCTTATGGGTACGGGTAAGGCCCTTCAGGGCTTCGTAAGGATTGGGGTAGCCTTCACGCCGTAAAATGGTTTGTAGGGCTTCAGCAACCACTGCCCAGTTGCTTTCCAGGTCTTTTTCAATTTTTGTAGTGTTCAACACCAACTTATCCAATCCTTTTAGCGTAGATTGAAAACCGATCAAGGTATGCCCAAAAGGCACCCCAATATTACGGAGCACCGTACTGTCGGTCAAGTCCCGTTGCAGCCTGCTAATGGGTAACTTTGCAGCCAAATGCTCAAAAAGTGCATTAGCGATTCCTAGATTGCCCTCACTGTTTTCAAAATCGATGGGGTTTACCTTATGCGGCATGGCACTCGATCCAATTTCACCTTTTTTGATTTTCTGTTTGAAATAATCCATCGATACATAGGTCCATACATCGCGATCCAGATCGATAACGATGTTGTTGATACGCTTCAGGCCATCGAACAAAGCCGCCATGTGGTCGTAATGTTCTATCTGGGTAGTAGGGAACGAATGGTAAAGACCCAGGCTTTCTTCAACGAATTGGGTTCCGAAAGCTTTCCAATCTATAGTGGGGTATGCTACAAGATGTGCATTGAAATTACCAGTGGCTCCTCCAAATTTTGCAGCACTTTTCACACCATTCAATAAATCCAACTGCTCCTCCAGGCGCACGGCAAAAACTTCAATTTCCTTGCCCAATCGGGTGGGTGAAGCCGGTTGGCCATGGGTTCTTGCCAACATGGGCACATTTGCCCATTCAACACTCAAGGCCTTCAATTTATTTTTTTGCTCTAAAAAGATAGGGAGGTATACTTCATTGATAGCATCCTTTATGGAGAGTGGGATGGCTGTATTGTTGATATCTTGGGAAGTCAATCCAAAATGAATGAATTCTTTATACGATTGTAGGCCCAGAACGTCGAATTGCTGTTTGATGAAATATTCCACAGCTTTCACATCGTGATTGGTAACCTTCTCAATTTCCTTTATTTTTAAAGCATCCTCCGTGGAAAATTCTTGATATATTTTTCGCAGGTTTTGAAAAGCGGAGGTGTCAAAATCGACTAGTTGCGGTAAGGGCAAGGTGACCAAAGCGATGAAATACTCAATTTCCACTCGAAGCCGATACTTCATCAAAGCCTCTTCTGAAAAATAGGCAGACAACGCTTGGGTCTTGGAAGCATAGCGACCGTCGATAGGGGAGATGGCTTTTAAGGCTTGTGAAGACATGGCGCTTAATTTGAAAACGCAAAGATACGGTTTCTTAGGCAGTTCGGAAGGTGTAAAATAGTATTTTTGAATCCTAATCCGTATCCCCTATTTTTGTTATCTTAGAGCGCTTACCTAAGTTGTGCGATCTCAATAAAGCTTGGTTTATGGAAAAATTAAATTTTTTGAATACGGTCAAGGGTTCGCTATTGGAAAATTTTTATCCAAAAGGGTGGGATTTGGAAAAAATTGATCGTTGTTGTGCTATGGGGATAAAAAAGATTCTTTCCAGGGGCAGCCATTGGGATAAGGACTTTCAAGCTGTAGCCTTAGATTCCTTGGGAGAATTGGAACAACGTATGGGTGCTGAAATAGCACGCGAGATTATTGAAGCCCACGAGGATGGCAAACCCTTGGCCCTTATTCTCCCAGTGGGCCCAATGGGGATGTATAGACACGTGGTCGATATTTTGGAGGAGCGACAAGTGGGTTGTCAGCACGTGCACACCTTCAATATGGACGAATGGTCCAACCAGCAAGGCACTACCATGCCCAGTGATCAGGAAGGGGGGTTCGAACTTGCCATGAACGAAGCACTGTTCCATCCTCTTGGATCCTTAACAGTTCCAAAAGATCAGCGCCATTTTGCCACAAAAGATCGCTTACCGCTTTATGCCGAAAAAATTGCAGCCATCAAAAAACAGGGAGGTAGATTGGTGACCGTATATGGCATTGGAAGGGCCTGCCATATCGCTTTTTGGGAACCACAAATTGGTGATGAATTTTCGGACGATGCCAGTTGGAAGCAAGAAACCCACCGCATCGGTCAAGCCTTACATCCTTTAACAATTGAACAGAATTCATTGCACAGCTTTTCCAGTCGTTTTACGCTCATTCCCTGTTGGGCCAATACCATAGGACCAGGACTTTTCCTTCAAAGCGATTTCTGCATTGGAGGGGCAGATGGTGTTTATCCCAACCGTGGTGCCAACTGGCAAGGGATGAGCCTGTGTGTTACGTTGCAATATGGTCCTTCACGATGGATACCCTCTAGTTGGATGCCCACTCTTCCAGGGAAATTATTTTTCATGAAAGAATTGGCTGGGCCATTACTTCCAGAAGCTCATTGAGTTACTTCCGTGTTGCAAACCTTTGGATATCGTTCAAGGTTTTTTTTCCTCTAGACTGATAGCCGGCACTGCCGTTTGGGATTTTAGTTTCCAGGATCATCTGCAATTCAGGATGAATCCAACTGTGTTCTGTGCCTATATAATAAAGGCAGGTCATGGCGCGGACTTCACAAGCCACTTTCTGATGGGTAATCAACCAATCGAAGCAGCAGTCAATCATTTTTTCTTTGTGTGATTCCTTGAATGCAGCACGAATGCTAGGAACTCTTTTTTTATAGTAAGCTACTGCAAGAAGCTCACAAATGTGGGATAGGGGTCTTACAGAAGAATCGTCGGTTACTTTAGGAAGCTCCTCAAAAAAATAATTTAGATGGGGAATCAATAAATCAAGTTGATTCAAACATACAATTTCCAGAACCCAATTGGCTTTGTGGGAGTAGTCTTTATCTTTTTTGAAAGCATAATCCAATAGCTCCAGGAAGGACTCGGGATGACTGATGACCCAGTTTGCGGAGCGATTCCGAATGGCTCTCGTTGGACGGTGAAATGAAATATGTTCCAATAAGCTCATTAGCGAATGGCATTAATTTCCTGAATAGCCCTTGGAACGCCAACGGTAGCCTTTTCGGCAAAAACCTTGATGCGTTCTTCCGAAGTGATGGAAGGTTTTGGGTCTACAAAGAAAATGGGCGCACTTCGTTTCGCATATTGTACCAATCCTGCAGCGGGATACACTTGCATGGAAGTTCCAATAATCAGGATGATGTCGGCAATTTCGACCAATTGAATGGCTACTTCCATCATAGGAACTGCTTCCCCAAACCATACAATATGCGGTCTTAGCTGATACCCTTCATGGCATACATCTCCCAAAAGAATGTCTTTGCTCCATGGTATTACCGAATCTTCATCGTATGAACTGCGGGCTTTCAATAATTCTCCGTGCAAATGCACTACCCGGGTACTTCCGGCTCTTTCGTGCAAATCGTCTACATTTTGGGTAATAACGACCACTTCGTGTTTTTTTTCCAATTCGGCTAAAGCAAGGTGGGCAGTGTTTGGGGACACTTCCAAAAGTTGCTTTCTTCGTTGGTTGTAAAAATCCAAAACCAATTCAGGGTGGTCTGCAAAACCTTGAGGGGAAGCTACCTCCATCACATCATGACCTTCCCAAAGCCCGTCACTGTCCCTGAAAGTTTTCAGGCCGCTTTCGGCACTCATGCCTGCACCGGTTAGGACTGCAATTTTCATCTATGGGTTTTTTTTATCTTCGTCATTAAAATTAAACAAACTCCTTGGATTTACAATTACTGGAATATTTGCAGACCTATCTCACCGAACGTCGAAAAGCCCTTTTTAAGGAAGTACTTTCCAAACGAACCAGGCATTTTACGGTGGTGACCGAAGATGTGTACCAAATGCACAATACCAGTGCCGTCATTCGGAGTTGTGATGTGTTTGGGGTTCAGGACCTGCATGTAGTGGAAGCACGTTTTGGAAAACGTGTGGACAAGGAAATAGCGATGGGGGCCCAAAAATGGGTGAACGTGTACCGCCATCAAGATGTGGGTCTGTGTATGGAGATACTTCGTAAGCAAGGATACCAGATTGTGGCTACTACACCCCATCAAAATGCAACCTTATTGCACGAATTTGATGTGGTTCCTAAAAGTGCTTTGTTTTTTGGAACCGAAAAAATGGGTTTGAGTGATTTGGTTATGGATAGTGCCGACGCCTTTCTAAAAATACCTATGTATGGTTTTACGGAAAGTTTGAACATTTCTGTATCCGCAGCCATCATCCTGCAGGAAGTTGTTACTCGTATGCGGGTAGAAGGCATCCACTGGGCCTTGTCCGAAATGGAACAACTGGAGTTGGAATTTCAGTGGACCAAAAACTCCATCAAAAGCATCGATAAGATCATCGAACGATTTTACTATCAAAAAAAGTCGTAATTTAGAACGTCAACCATAACCAGAAAATCATGATGACCGTTATTTACATCATTGCCGCAATTATTGCTTTGTTTATTATTTTGGCTGCAATAGCGCCTAAAAAATACAACGTAAGCCGAAGTATCGTAATCAACAAACCTTTGGGAGAGGTGTTCGATTACATCAAATACGTAAAAAATCAAAACTTCTGGGGCCCTTGGAATCAAAGGGACCCTGGCATGAAACAAACCTATACTGGAGAAGACGGTACGGTTGGTTTTATATCGGCATGGGAAAGCGATCACAAACAAGTGGGCTCTGGCGAACAGGAAATCATCAACGTGGAAAAAAACGTAAAAATGGAAACGGAACTCCGTTTTCTGAAGCCATGGAAATCGGTTAGTCAAGGATATATTGAAACCCACCCAGAGGGAGACCAAGCGACCAAAGTAGTCTGGGGTTTCCATGGCACCAACAAAATTCCCATCAACATCATGATGCTTTTTTTTAACATGGACAAGGCCGTTGGCAAGGATTTTGAACAAGGGCTAGCTAATTTAAAATCAATTTTGGAAAAATAGTTCATGAAGCACAATACCTTTGCCTGGATCGAAATTCCCGTAACCGATATGGAACGGGCTGTAGCATTTTATGAAATCGTCTTCAACGTAAAGCTGCACCAAATAGACTTTGGAGGACTGCTAATGGCTTGGTTTCCCAATGCAGGAAATGACGTTCCGGGAGCTACCGGCACCCTCATTAAACAAGATAGCTACATTCCCAGCCAAGAAGGGCCTTTAGTTTATTTTTATAGCGAAAATGTGCAAAACGAGCTAGATCGGGTAGAAGCTTCTGGCGGAAAAATCTACCTCCAAAAGACCCAAATTTCGGAAGAACATGGCTTTATGGGGGTCTTTATCGATTGCGAAGGAAATCGTATTGCATTGCATTCCAAGAGGTAGTGAAATATTTTTTATTCTTAGTCAGCCTATTTTTTTACGGGTTTTGTATTTCGCAAGCGTTTGAATACAAGGACATCCCCAAGGATTTGAAACCGATCGATTCTTTGAAATACCAGGATTATTTCAAAAATGGTAAAATAAGGGAAAGGGGAAAGTTATACAAGTACTTAATTGAGGGCCAAGAGTACATTACAAATACGGGCTATTTGTACGAGTTTTATCGCGACGGGACTTTTAAAAGAATTTACCACATGGATCCTTATGGTGTCGTTTTATCCTGCAGGGTGTATTTATGTGGGAACGAAGTTTGGATTGAACAAAATTTAGTTTCAATTAAAACCAACCACAACAGCATTCAGGACTATTTGTCGGGAGAAGGCTTTTATGAGCGTACTTATCATTCTAAAGTTTACAACTATTCTTTCAAAAGCGATTGTAACTGGCTTCAGAAAGAAGGCGAGCGGGTCAATGGGAAAAAATCTAAAAACTGGACTATTTTTAATCGTGACGGCTCCATTAAAAAAATAAAAAACTACAACCCGTGAAACTCGTCTTCGCCACACACAATCCAAACAAATTTAGGGAAGTACAGATTTTGATGCCCAAACATGTAAAACTGCTAAGCCTTAACGATATTGGTTGTTTGGAAGACATCCCCGAAACCTCCGATACCATTGAAGGGAATGCCATCTTAAAGGCAGAGCATGTGAAAAGCCATTACGGTTATGATTGTTTTGCTGACGACACAGGCTTGGAAGTGAGCGCACTTAACGGGGCACCTGGGGTTTACAGTGCCCGCTATGCAAATACCTCCAACAATGCCCAAGCCAACATGGAAAAACTGTTGAACGAAATGCTGGATATTGAAGATCGTTCTGCCCGTTTCAAGACCGCCATAGCCCTTACTTTGGAAGGACACCAAAATTTGTTTTTGGGAATCTGCGAGGGTACTATAACTCTAGAACCACGTGGCAAAGAAGGTTTTGGTTATGACCCCATTTTCCAACCTTTGGGATTTGTGGAAACCTTTGCAGAAATGTCCTTGACCCAAAAAAGTGAAATTGGGCACCGTGGGAAAGCAATGCGGGAATTATTGGAGTACCTTTCCTTAAATAATTCATAATAATCCCTTCAATTTGTTGGAATCGCATATCTTTGCGGCCAAATTCCTCAGGGTGAGGAAGTGTTGCGGTTGAAGCGTCAGGTTTATTTGTGTCGTCTGCTTCCGGTCAACACCTAACAAATAAACATTTTTATGACTAAATTTCAATCGCTTGGTTTGGAGCAACCTTTGCTTCAGGCCATCACCGACTTGGGTTTTGAAACCCCAAGCGAAGTCCAAGAAAAAACCATTCCTATTCTCTTAGCGCACGAAACCGATATGGTGTCCTTGGCGCAAACCGGTACCGGCAAAACGGCTGCATTCGGTTTTCCCATGCTCCAAAAGATTGATATCGAAAGCCGAACCACACAGGGACTCATTCTTTCGCCCACCCGCGAACTCTGTTTGCAAATTACTTCCGAGTTAAAACTTTACGGAAAGTATTTGCCCGGATTGAATGTTGTAGCCGTTTACGGGGGCGCCAGCATTACCGAGCAAGCCAAGCAAATCAAAAAAGGAGCCCAAATCATTGTGGCAACACCTGGAAGGATGAAGGATATGATCGGCCGCAGGATGCTGGATATTTCCAAAATCGAATACTGTGTGCTGGACGAAGCCGATGAAATGTTGAACATGGGCTTTTATGAAGATATTACCGACATCCTTTCCCATACCCCGGAAGATAAATGTACGTGGTTGTTCAGTGCAACCATGCCTAAAGAAGTAGCAGCCATTGCCCAAAAGTTCATGGACCAACCTCAAGAAGTGACCATTGGGGCCAAAAACGTAGGCGCCGATAGTGTTTCCCACGAATATTATTTGGTAAATGCCAAGGATCGCTATCAGGCCCTAAAACGTTTGGCCGACATGCACCCCGATATTTTTTCGGTGGTGTTTTGTAGGACCAAACGGGATACACAAAAGGTAGCCGAAATGCTCATTGAAGACGGTTACAATGCCGCAGCTTTGCACGGGGATTTGAGTCAGAACCAACGTGATTTGGTGATGAAATCGTTTCGAACCCGTCAAATCCAGATGTTAGTGGCCACCGATGTGGCTGCTCGTGGTATCGACGTGGACGACATCACCCACGTTATCAACTACCAATTGCCCGACGAGATTGAAACCTATACCCACCGTAGCGGACGAACCGGACGTGCTGGGAAGACTGGGGTTTCCATGGTGATTATTTCAAAAAGTGAACAACGGAAAATTAAGGCCATCGAAAAAATCATCCAGAAATCCTTCATTCAAAAAGAAGTGCCTTCCGGGATGGAAATCTGTGAAAAACAATTGTTTCATTTGGCCAACAGCATCAAGGATACCGAGGTCAATCACGATATCGATCCCTATTTGCCAAAGATTCACGAAGTGCTGGAGGATTTTTCCAAAGAAGAATTGATCAAGAAAGTCTTTTCAGTGGAATTTACCCGCTTCTACAATTATTACAAAAAGGCCAAGGATTTGAATGTAGGTGGAGGCAACCATCCCGAAGATCGTGAACCCGCCAAAGTTACGGAAGACAGTACCCGCTATTTTATCAATTTGGGACGCAAGGATGGCCTGCAATGGATGGATTTGAAGGACTTGATCCGTGAAGTCACCGAATTGCCCAAGGACGATGTGTTTCATGTGGATACCATGGATACATTTTCCTTCTTCAATACCGACAGCAAATATGTGGATTTGGTAATCGAAGCTTTCAAGGGAGTGCAATTTAACGACCGAAGGGTAGAGATTGAAATTTCAAAAGACCGTGGCGGCAGAAAATTCGGTGGTGGCGGCAGAGGTAAAGACAAAGGCCGAAAAAAAGGAGGTTTTGGGAAAAAAGGAGGTTTTCCAGACGACCGCCCAAAATTTAAAGGGAAGAGCAGGAGAAAGGAAGAATGGCCCAAAGAAAAAGGAACAGGAGGAAAGCGCCGCAGAAAACGGTAATTTTGTATTTTGCACACATTAACGAAACTTTGGCAGGATTTTCGTGTCTAAATGGGTAGTTTTACCCCAAGTGTTTGCTATGAAAAAAGGTTTCTTTCTATTTTTTCTCACACTCATCCCTTCTATTTCTTTTGCACAGGAGGATGAGACCGATGTAGGGGAGGTCATCCACGGGCTCGTGGTTAATGATGCTACCGAAGAGACGCTGGAAAATGTGAATATCGTTAACCTCAATAAGGTAATAGGAACCAGTAGCGATAAGGATGGAGCGTTTTCCATTCGCGCATCGGTAAACGACACCTTATACTTTTCGTACCTGGGTTTTAAATCCATTAGGGTACGTGTTACCAACGACTGGTTGAAATACGGCGACATTAAGGTAAAAATGACCGAATTGGGTATTGCTCTGGAAGAAGTGGTTTTAAAACCGGTACAGTTAACGGGTTATGTAGAAGTAGATGCCAAGATTATTCCCATATACGACAACTACCGTTATCGGATTGCTGGGTTGGGCGGAGGTTATGAAGGTGGAAAAAACCAACCCGGGGCAGTCTCCAAAGTGTTGAGTTCTATTTTCAATCCAGCAGATTTTCTCTACAATGTTTTCGGAAAACGACCAAAACAGATGCGGAAGCTTCGTAAGATGAAGGAAGATGATGAAATCAGGAATCTGCTGCAATCCAAATTCGACCGGGAAACCTTGATGGCCGTCCTGCAATTGGAGCGAGTGGATATTGATGAGATTTTGAATAATTGCAGTTATTCCGAAGATTTCATCAAGACCGCCAATGACCTCCAAATACTAGATGCCATCAGTGAATGTTATGAGGAATATCGAATCCTTAACCGAGATAAAGGGAAAGGATAAACCTCTACCCAATGCACGATTTAGTAGCCAACCAACGGAGTTTTTTTGAAACCCACCAAACGAAACCCCTCTCGTTTCGGCTTCGGCAATTGAACCATTTTGAACAAGTATTGAAAGCCCATGAGTCGCGCTTGCTTGAAGCCATCCATAAGGACTTTAAAAAATCTGCGTTCGAAACCATGGCTACCGAACTTGGATTGGTTTACCAAGAACTCAAACTTGCCAAACGGCAATTAAAACATTGGTCCCGACCCAAAATGGTTAAAACCAATTGGGTGAACTTTCCTGCCAAAAGTTACGTAATTCCAGAACCCTTGGGTGTTGCACTGATAATAGGTGCCTGGAACTATCCTTATTTCTTATCGCTTACTCCCGTTATAGCTGCTATGGCGGCCGGGAACACGATGATCCTGAAACCCAGTGAGCTCCCTTCGGAGACTTCAAAAGCCATCCAGAAAATGGTTTTGGAAAATTTTGACGCAACCTATTTTCATGTTGTTGAAGGAGGCGCAGCAACAACCAGCGAACTTCTGAAACAAAAATTTGATAAAATATTCTTTACCGGAAGTACACAGGTAGGAAAACTGGTTTACAAAGCTGCTGCGGAACACCTTACCCCCGTTACCCTGGAATTGGGAGGGAAATCCCCGACATTTGTAACTGCGTCGTGCAATTTAAAGATGACAGTCAAGCGCTTGGTTTGGGGTAAGTTCCTAAATGCAGGACAAACCTGTGTCGCACCAGATTATGTGTTGGTGCACCAATCCATCGAAACACAATTCCTTGAAGCCTGTAAAGCTGAAATTGAAAAATCACTGTACCATATTGATCGTCACAACTACGTTCAGATTATAAACAATCAACACTTTGAGCGCTTGGTTAGGCTAATCGATAAGGGAAAAGTGTATTTGGGCGGTGGAGCCAATAAAGCTGAGCGATTTATTGAGCCTACTTTACTGAAAGGGGTTACTTTTGAAGATGCCATCATGAAAGAAGAAGTTTTTGGCCCATTACTTCCTGTGATACCCTATACTGATATTTCGGAAATTTTGGAAAAAGTACGGCTTCTTCCTAAACCATTGGCTTGCAGTATTTTTACTAACAACACCCAAGAGCGGCAACAAATTCTTCGTGAACTTTCTTTTGGAGGCGGTACTGTTAACGACACGGTAATGCACCTTGCCAATCCTCATTTGCCTTTCGGTGGTGTAGGTACCAGTGGTTTGGGTAACTACCATGGCGAGGCGGGTTTCAAAGCTTTTAGTCATTTCAAGAGCATCTTGCACAAAGGTAATTGGTTAGAGTTACCTTTAAAATACACTCCGCTTACTTCAAAAAAACTCTGGTGGATTCGGCAAATCCTTAAACTTTAGGAACCAAATTCATCCTTAGGTAGGGAAGAATTGTCGTAATCCTGATTTTATTGCTACCTTTCCGAGGAAATTGCAACCCCATAATCATGAAAAGACCATTCCTATTTCTTTTTGCGTTTACTACGGCATTTGGTTTTGCCCAGATTCGTTTTCAATCCTTGCCCAACCCTGATTTCATTCCCGAAGCACAACAAGCAACCACGATAGTTGCAACTATTGCATACCAAGGCTATGATGAAGGTCAGGCTTATTTTGGAGAAGGGGA
>DJVA01000069.1 GCA_002440705.1 Flavobacteriaceae bacterium UBA6268
CTTCATTTCCAACATAAGAACCAGGAGTGGTATAGAAGCTAAGCGTAAATGCACCTCCATCAGGAGTGTTGATGTCCAAATCGGTAATACTGATATCCTGAGCGGCAACAGTAAGATCAAAATAAACTGCTCCACCTGGAGATCCACCATTGTCTGAACCAAAGATAGTCGACAAGGTACCAGGAATTGGTGCACCTCCACCGGTAGTTACCGTATAACCACAAGCTTCATCAACTCCAGCAAGCAAATCACTGGCATTGATCGTTGCCATTCCGTTGGCATCCAAAGCGACTACGTAAGGCGCACTACTAACATCATAAGAGTAGCTCAAGCCCCAGCTATTGATGGTTCCTGTATCGCCAGCGGCATTGTCAGTAACGGTAAGGGTCCAAGTTCCCAAAGTACTTTCACCATCGAAAGCAGACAATGGGTTGTTGGGGATGAAGCTACCGCTGATGGTAGGCGTACCGGCACCACACTCATCTTCAACAGGAGTGGCTGCTTCGTCATCCAAGGTAGCATCGATGTTGTCTCCGCTACAACCAAAAGTGGTTGCAGGTACTCCAGGACGGTCAAAGATGACGACTGAAGTTCCAGCTGGAGAGGTCAGTACCATATCAAGGTCACCTACCCAAGTGTGGGAAACGTTTAAGTTCACATCCAAATCGGTAATGGTCACATCGTCGGTAACATCGATGGTCACAGAAACACCAGGGATGGTGTTGTCTGGAATGGCAGCACCTGGGGAATCGCTCACAGTGGTAGTTGCCGTAGTAGGCTCACCAATACAAGCAATAACTGGTGCAATATTATCCTCAACAGTTACAATTGCAGTACAGGTAGAGGTATTTCCAGCAGCATCCGTAGCTTGAACGGTAACTGGGTTATCACCTACGTCAGCACAATCAAAGTCTAAACTTGGAACAGGAACGGAAGTAAATACCTGATAGTTCACCGCACCATTGAATACCCGTGGGTTAAAGATGGTAGCCGTAAATGGCAGGTTGGAAGCTGATCCGCCAAAGATAGCAATATCAGCATTGGAATAGTTTTGGTTTCCGCCGGTTCCATTGGTGTAACGGTGGCTGTGGGTACCATCCAATACTAAGGCAATACCATTAGTTGTTCCTGCACTAAGTACAATAGGATTATCTAAGGTAGCCAAGGATGGGTTGTCGTTCAAAGCACTGGTACCAGATCCCTGCGCTACGGGAGCTCCCCAAGCAGCAGCATTGGTTTCATTGCCTAAGAAGGTTGAACCTGTCAAGACATATACATCGACGGTAAAGGCACCTGCGTCTTCAATATTCATATCGAAAGAATTGATGACGATGTCACTACCAGCAACAGTTACATCAAAATAAACGGCACCACCATTACCACCTCCGTTGTTGGAAGCAAATAGTGTAGTAAGAGAAGAGGCTGGACCAGGTACACCTGGAATCAGGAATTCCAAGAATTCACCGGGACAGTTATCCGAAGAAGTGGCCACATCGCCTGGCAATACAGTTACCATTCCATTGGCATCCAATTCAGCAATGATATCGGAACAAGTGACTACTGGGTCTTCGTTATCTTCTACGGTTACCGTAAACTGACACGTACTGGTATTTCCATCGCTATCAGTTGCGGAAAATTCAATAATGGTATCTCCAACTGGGAAAACACTTCCGGAGGCAGGTCCCATAGTTTGTGTTGTTGGAATGGGCCCATCTTCTGGGTCAAGGGCAACTGCATCGGCAAAATTCACTACGGCACCACAAACACCAGGATCGTTGGATTCGGTAATGTCCATCGGACAAGAAATCACTGGTGGGTCACCAAGTAGTTCGATGAAGGTGATACAGAAACTATTCATAACACCCACATCTCCACCAGCGTCATCATTGATTTCCAAAGTCCAGTTACCATTAATGTCTTCTCCATCGAAAACCACATTCATGTCGGCACCGGGACCATCTCCAAAAGCAACAGGGTAGGTATTTCCACCTCCTTCAGCGCGATAATCGGCTGCTGGAGGACCTCCATCCCATGTTCCAATTTCATTGGCGGATGAATCCATAAAGACAAGGTCTGCAGCAACATCGAGACCGTCGTCATCACCGTTATCCGTTGACAGTGCCAAACGGGTTCCTGAAGGCGATACCAAAACCATTTCGATGTCGGCGGCCCAAGTGTGTTCCAAATTAACAGTAACATTTTCAATGGCGTAATCCGTGCCCAATAGACCAGAATCGGCCACATTAGCTACAGATGGGTTCATCAACCCAGAAGAAACTCCAGGGGCTCCATTGGGGATATCCTCAGGAGCATTACCACATTCGGTAACAGATCCTCCTGGTGAAACATTGGCAACCCAAAGAAGGGCATTGCGCATAAGGATTGCACCATCGGTAGAAGGTACCCAAAGGTCGGATCGGGCATCCATAGAAGGTGCGAAGAAGTTCAAGAAAGCTCGGTTCACGCTAGCAGGACCTACACCAGTTGCAGCCAATACAAGTGGGAGTCCATCAGACCATTCGGCAACAGTGGAGGCACCCAACTGGATGGTTCCTCCATTGTTACGGTACGAAGAAGTACCTCCGTTGAAGGAAGACACCCCTGCCATGATAGGGTGTGCAGGATTGTTAACCGTTCCAAGGGTCGCGGTACCCGAAGTTTGGGTTGATCCTGTGTAAAGTGCATAATTGGTTAAATAATTACCACCAATAGGGACATTCCCCATAAATACAGCGTCAACAACACCGCCGCCACCTTCAATGTATAGCGCCACGTTATTTCCAAAAGTGGTAGGATCGGCTGTAGAACAATCGGTATAGACTAAAATAGCATCGTACATGTTCAAGGTAGCCAAGGATGGAACAGCAATATCTGCATCCATGATGTCTACAGATGCAAAGCTTCCAGTAGCCATTAATTTGGATTGAATATCACTTAAACCTAAACCACCGCTTAGACAGTTAGAACCAGCCACCAAAACATTGGGCATGCCGCCGCCTCCGGAAGTGGTAAAGGTAATGGACCAAGCAGGCACATCTCCCGTGTCGCCTCCAGCAGTATCGGCAACATTAAGAGACCAGTTTCCGTTAGGATCGGAACCATTGGTCACCATGGTTGAAATTAGATTTGCAAAGGTCTGCTGAGTCCCGTCATCAGATGCAGGAAAATAAGTACATCTAGCGTCATCTTGGCAAATAAAGAGGTTTCCAGCAATGGTATTCCCCATAGTTTCAGCGTTGTCCAAATAGGCATCACTAAAGTCGATCGGAGATGAACTAATAAAGTCACTACTATCTCCAGCTCCAACACCGCCTGTAGAACCAGGCTCGAAGAATAACGTAATAGCCTCACCTGTTGGTGCCTGTAATTCGAAAATAAGATCCCCGGCCCACGTGTGGTTGATGCTCAAGTTTACAGAAATATCGGTAATACTTGAAGCAGAGGTCGGCAAGCCAGACACTGCAGCCGTAGCAGTCGTTCCCAATGGGTCATTATCGGGAATTGCACCAATGGCGCCTCCAGCAAACGTTTGTGCCTGCATTTGCCACAAACCAAATGTTGCAAACAGCACAAAAAGTAAAGTAATTTTTTTCATATGAATTTTGATTAATCAGTTAAGGTTAATAAGCTGTTAAAATACAAAAAAAATACAAACCACAAAAAAAAAATAAGGCATCCTGAATTAATGTTAAATAAGTGCCATCTCTATATTTTTTAGGGGAATAGCATCCAACTTTCTTATATTTGTTAGCAACCAATAAAATTCTGAAATGAAAGTTATTTTTTTCCTGTTTTTTGCCTTCACGTTTTTAATGATTTCCTGCGATGACCATGGGGTTTCAATCGCCAAAAATGGCATGTTTACCGATAACGCTACAACTCTATTCAGTAAAGTTACCAGTGACGTTTCCCACATAAAATTCAAAAACGTGATCGAGGAAACCATGGAATTCAATTTCCTGAACTATCCCTACCTCTACACCGGTGGTGGGGTTGCGGTGGGAGATATTGACAACGACGGCCTGCAGGACATCTACTTGGTTTCGAACATGGGACCCAACAAGCTTTACAAGAATTTGGGGGATTTTCAGTTTGAAGACATCACTGTGGCCTCCAAAACAGAAGATTACAAGGGTTTTTCTACGGGTGCAACCATGTTGGACATCAACAATGACGGATGGCTAGACATTTATGTAAGCAAAGCAGGTTCTTTCAACAATGACGCACTCCGTCGTAATTTATTGTTTGTGAACCAACAAGATGGAACCTTTAAGGAAGCGGCTGCGGCCTGGGGATTGGACGATCCCGGTTATACCACACAAGTTTACCAATTGGATTATGACAAGGATGGCGATTTGGATCTGTACGTTCTTAACTATCGCTACGATTTTAAGAACAACACTAAAATCAGTGGAGTCATTCAGAGGGAAATCGAAGAAATTACCAGCGATCAATTGTACCGCAACGACGGTACCAGGTTTACCAAAGTTACCGGTGAAGCAGGAATTTACAACAAAGCTTGGGGGCTTGGTGGAGTCGTTGGCGATTTTAATAATGACGGCTGGGACGACATCTACGTTTGTAATGACTTTTTGGAACCCGATATCATGTACATCAACCAAAAAAACGGGACCTTCAGAAACGAAATCAATGACCGCATCAACCACATCTCTTTCAACAGTATGGGAGCCGATTATGCCGATTTGGACAATGACCTCAACCCAGATCTTATCACTTTGGACATGCTTGCCGAAAACTACGCCCGGAGTAAAGTGAACATGGCTTCCATGAGTACCGAAAACTTTTGGGCCATGGTCAATGTTGGGTACCATCATGCCTATATGGGCAACATGTTGCAACACAATGTGGGCAATGGAAAATTCAAAGAAATGGGACAACTTAGCGGTGTTGTGAAAACGGACTGGAGTTGGGCTCCCCTTTTGGCCGATTTTGACAATGACGGGCTGAAGGACATCTTCATTTCCAACGGAGTGGTTAAAGATTATACCAACCAAGATTTCCGTACCGAAATGAGAACGCGCAATGCTAATGGGGAATCCATGACCTTGGATGCCGTTCTGGATTTAATGCCCTCCCAAAAATTGGACAACTATGCCTATAAAAACAATGGCGATCTTTCCTTCTCCAAAGTGATTGAAGAATGGGGTCTTAAAGATCCCTCCTTCTCCAACGGGGCTGCCTATGCCGATTTTGACAATGATGGGGATTTGGATATTGTTGTTAATAATATCGATGACGAAATTGGGCTGTACCGAAACAACAGCAATGAAAATTACTTGCAAGTAAAATTGAAAGGCCCACAACAAAATACCATGGCTTTAGGGGCTAAGGTGTATGTAAAATTGAAAGATGGCATACAGTTCCAACAGGTATACCTTACAAGGGGATTTGAATCTTCCATCTCCGAAATCCAACATTTTGGCCTAGGACAGGACCCAGAAATTGAGGAAGTAATCGTGGAATGGCCTGATGGGAAAATCTCAAAAGTTGAAAACCCAAAATCCAACCAGAGGTTGGCTGTAGATTATTCCAGCGCCGTGGAAGATCAAATAAGCCTAAAAAAATACTGGAATAAAAAACAATCCATCGATCCTTCAAGCATCGGATTGGATTACGTACAGACAGAAAATGATTTCAACGATTTTTCACTTCAATTACTTATTCCGCAGAAACAGTCTACCAAAGGAACGGCCGTTATTAAAGCCGACCTTAATGGCGATGGGCTGGAAGATCTTTTTGTAGGCAATGCATCAGGCGCAGCCGCGGCAACCTATTTGCAAACACCCGATGGGCATTTCGCCAAAAACAATACCTCTCTTTGGCAACAAGAAGCCAAATACGAAGATGCCAACGCACTTTTTTTTGATGCCGATGGTGATGGGGATCAAGATCTGTATGTGGTAAGTGCTGGATATGATTTACCCCAAGACAGTCCGTTGCTTCAGGACCGTCTGTATGTTAATGATGGAAAGGGAAATTTTTCCAAAAATGGCAATGCCCTTCCTAAAATGCTTACCTCCGGAAAAGCCATTGCAGCCGCCGATTTCGATAAGGATGGCGATTGGGACCTCTTCGTTGGTGGGAATGTGGTGCCCGCGCATTATCCGCTTCCGCCCAAATCGTATTTGCTACAAAACGAAGGTGGAAAATTTGTGGACATAACTCCTAAAAACAATTCCCTTTCCGAAATGGGCATGGTGTCCGAAGCCATTTTCACCGATTACGATACCGATGGAGATCTCGATTTGATGGTGGTAGGCGAATGGATGGCCCCTACCCTTTTCAATAACAATAATGGTGCTTTCGCAAAGGCTGAAGGGATTTCTGGATTGGAAAAAACCGAAGGCTGGTGGTTCAGCGTTACGGCAGCCGATTTTGACGGCGATGGCGACGAAGACTACGTGCTGGGCAATCTTGGAAACAACAATAAGTTTCAACCCAAGAAAGAAAAACCCATCTACATTTACGCAAAGGATTTTGACAACAACGGCAGCTTCGATGTGGCCCTAAGTAAGATCAACGAAGGACACTTGGTTCCGGTGCGAGGCAAGGAGTGTAGCAGTCAGCAAAACCCCTTCCTGTTAGACAAAATAAAAACCTATAAGGAGTTTGCCGGAATGGAGATGAAGGATATTTATGGCGAAGACGCTCTAAAGGAAGCGTTTAAGTTAACAGCTTACATGTTCGAATCGGTTTATGTTGAAAACTTGGGCGGCGGAAAGTTTGAAATGCACAAACTGCCCAAAACGGCACAAACAGGCCCCACTTTATCCATTCTTGCCGACGATGTAAATGGTGATGGACTACTGGATATTATTGCGATTGGTGCCATTTACGACGCCGAGGTCGAGACCATCCGCTACGACAGCAATTACGGTTATGTACTATTGGGTGATGGAAAGGGAGCCTTCAAATACACCAAGGAATTTGAGCCGTTTGTGGACAAAGATGCCAAGGACCTTAACAAGTTGGTTATTGGCGGAAAGCCCTATTACATAGTGGCCAGTAACAATGCACCTTTGGAGGTTTTTACCTTTCAGCCTTAAAGAAAAAATCGACGGTATTGCAACACCCTAAAATCGATCGTGGTCATTTTGGGGTGTTTTTTTTTGAGTGCTTTAAACTCTGAAAGACTTCCCACTGCTCGATTGGCGGCACCAGAAGGTGCCGTTAATGATATAGTTTGAATGCGTTTCTTGGTTTTTGGATGAAAAAACGCATGGATTCGGGGCACTTCCCCATTGACCAATTTAAGGGAAATGCCATGGTTTTTTAACAATCGCCTAAAAAAATACTCAGGGCCATTTTTACTATTACCCCCTGTAAACAAAATGGTTTCAATTTTAGGGTATTTTTCAAGGATAGTGATCAGATCGCGCAATTCAACCTCTTGCATCCCAAGATCGCTCGCATCAACTTTAACTCTCTTTGCGGAAGCGACGACATCGCAAATGCCAATACCCTGCTTTTCCAAAAATTCTTTGCGTTGCAAAACGGCCTTTTCTGAAGTTTCAAAATCGAGGTTCAATCCAAAAATTCGATTTAAAATGGGCCATAATTGTCCGTCACGGCTCCCGTAACAAAAGTCCACGTCGCCTTCCTTCAGTGCCCCAACGGTAAAACGTGGAGGCGGCAATGTGCCTACGATAAGTTTGGTAGCATTTTGGGGAATAAACGGAGGATATGGATGTTGGTGATGAAACAAACTAACGCACAAAGACCAACTCGTTCTCAGAGGATTGAGGTTCACTGAAATGATAACCTTCATAATCGAAGCCTTTCAAATCATCCAAAGTTTTTGCCTTGGTATCCAGAATATAGCGTGTCATGTAGCCTCTTGCTAATTTGGCGTAGGTCATGATTACTTTGTACTCCCCATTTTTCATGTCCTTGAAGACAGGAGTAATTACCGGAACTTTCAGGAGTTTTGTATCGATAGCCTTGAAGTATTCTGTGCTGGCCAAGTTTACAAAAAGCTCGGCATCGTCCAACTCCGCATTGAGTTTTTCGGTGATGGTTTTACTCCAAAACCCGTAGAGGTTTTTCTTTCGTCCTACAGCCATTTTAGTGCCCATTTCCAGCCGGTACGGTTGAATGAGATCCAGCGGTTTTAAAAGTCCGTAAAGACCAGAAAGGATACGGACGGTATTTTGCATAAATTCAATTTTGGATTTAGGAAGGTTATATACATCCAACCCCCTGTAAACATCGCCACTGAAGGCATAAACGGCAGGACGGGCATTGGCTTGGGAAAAAGGCAGGCTCCATTCCTGGTTACGTTCGTAATTGAGACGGCCCAACGCATCCGAAATGCGCATCAATTTGGAAAGATTTTTGGCCGATTTTTTTTTCAATAATCCATTTAGTGTTTCTGCTTCATTCAAAAAATAGGCTTCCGTAAAACGGTCGGTAGGCAGTTGCGAATTGAAGTCCAAGGATTTGGCAGGAGAAAGTACAAGCTTCATACATATTCAATTTTGGTAAAAATAAAAAGAATTGCAAAAGTCATCAAGAATGTTGGATTCTTTGAAATGATTTGGGTATTGCCAGAATCTATTCCATAGCATGTTTTGCATAATTTCTCCATTTCTCTAGACAAGCTTCCATATCCTCTGGAATGGGAGCCTCAAAACGAAGAAACTTTCCTGTTTCGGGATGTTCAAAACCCAGGGTTCGTGCATGAAGTGCTTGCCTTGGGAGGATTTTAAAACAATTTTCCACAAACTGTTTGTATTTGGAGAAGTGGGTTCCTTTCAACACTTCGTTACCCCCATACCGTTCGTCATTGAAAAGGGTGTGCCCCAAGTATTTCAGGTGTACCCGTATCTGGTGCGTTCGCCCTGTCTCCAACCTGCAGGAAACCAACGTCACGTAACCAAAGCGCTCTAAAACTTTGTAATGGGTAACTGCCGGCTTTCCCTTTGCTTCGGCATCTTCGCCCTCAAAAACCATGTTCTGCAAACGGTTTTTTGGATGGCGCCCAATGGCCCCTTCAATCGTACCTTGATCGGCTTCCACATTGCCCCAAACCAAGGCGACGTATTCCCGCTCTGTAGTTTTGTGAAAAAACTGCTTGGAGAGATGGGTCATGGCTTCTTCAGTCTTGGCGATAACTAATAGGCCACTGGTATCCTTATCGATTCGGTGTACCAATCCAGGACGGCCACTGCTGTTTTCGGGGAGGTTTTCAAAGTGAAAAACCAGCGCATTGATTAAGGTGCCGCTGTAATTGCCATGACCGGGGTGCACTACCATTCCTGCGGGTTTATTGACCACAATTACTTGCGAATCTTCGTGCACAATATCGAGAGGGATGTTTTCAGGAACCAGAAGGAACTCATACGGTGGGTGTTCAAACAATACCGTGATGACATCGTTGGCTTTGACTTTATAATTAGATTTTACCGGTACATCATTGACATAGATATTTCCATCTTTTGCCGCCTTTTGGATTTTGTTCCGAGTGGCATTCTCGATGCGGTTCATCAAATATTTATCCACACGAAGCGGCTGTTGCCCTTTATCGGCTACAAAACGAAAATGTTCATAAAGATCGTCATTGCCGCCTTCTTCAATATAGGGATCTTTAGATTCCTCCTTCACTTTCCCCGCTGTTGTTGTTTACATCCTGTTGTTCTTTGATATCTTCCACCTCATCACGGTTTAAGCCTCCTTTCCCATCACCTAGGACCAAATCGATGACCGAGGTTTTTTGAAGTTTTTCTCCAGCTAGTATTTTCTTCCCTTTATTACTTATTTCCAAAACCTCATCTTTTGCAATGTATTTCCTATAATTAATCTTTCCGATAGTAAATCCAACAGCCTCGAGCGTTGGTTTAGCTTGCCTCAATGTTTTTCCAACCACGGGTGGAATTTCTATCATGGGGTATCCCGAGCGATTAATGGATAAGTAGATTTTTCGATCTTCTTTTACATATTTGCCGGCTTTAGGAATCTGTTCGATAACTGTTTGGTACGGAAATTCTGGATTGTAGTTAGTGGTGTCCATGATTTCGTACTTCAAGTCCAAATCGTCTAAGGCCTCTGCTGCTTCCTCCAGGGTCATTTTTGCCAAATTGGGTACTTCGATTTTTTGTCCGTGGTTGGTACTGAAACGCAACCACCACAAAACCAAGACCATGAATCCTACGAATGCCAAAAGGGCATAAAGCAGTTGTTTTAAAAACGTTTTGGTGAGGAGGAACTTAAAAAAAGTCATAGGCAATAGCTTAGGCAACAAAAATACTAAATCGAATTTTAGTGAGTTTAAAGGTTTTAATGATATTTTTGTTAACGTAGTTAATAGTGTTTTGGTATGGCAAAATTGCTTGTCGCCGTTGCAATGGGCGGATATTCCAGTGAAAAGGAAATTTCCTTGCAAAGTGGATTGGTGGTTTCTGAATCCTTGGATCCAGAAAAGTTTGAAGTATATCCCATTCACATCCTGAAAGAAGGCTGGTTTTATCAAGATGGGCATGGCAAGCGGTTTGCAGTAGACAAAAGCAATTTCAGTTTCAGCGACGGATCCCAAACCATCCAACCAGACGTTGTATTTAACACCATTCATGGCACTCCCGGGGAAGACGGTTACCTAGCGGCCTATTGGGAATTGCTTGAAATACCTTACACCAGTACTGGATTTTATCCAGCTGCTTTGAGTTTCAACAAACGCGATTGCCTTTCGGTATTGAAAAACTTTGGAATCAAATGTGCCAATTCCTACTACGTAAACCAAGGGGATAAAATCGCTACCGATAGCATCCTAAAAACCGTGGGGCTGCCCTGTTTTGTGAAACCCAACCGATCGGGCTCCAGTTTTGGGGTGAGTAAGGTAAACACTACCGAAGAATTGCACCCGGCCATGGAAAAAGCATTTCTTGAAGACAAGGAAATCATCGTCGAAACGGCACTCAAAGGAATCGAAGTTTCTGTTGGGGTTTACAGAAAGGGAAATGAGTTAGTGGCCTTTTCACCCACGGAGATTGTCCCGGAAAATGATTTTTTTGACTATGAAGCCAAATATTTAGGAAAATCCCAGGAAATAACCCCAGCCCGAATTTCCGAAGAAGAAACCCTAAAGGTTCAAAACGAAGCCAAAAAAATCTACCACCTTTTAAACATGAAAGGTATCACCCGTAGCGATTTCATCATACAGGATGGCATTCCTTATTTCATCGAGACCAATACAACCCCTGGGCTTTCCAAGGAAAGCATCGTTCCCAAACAAGCCAGGGAAGCAGGAATGACGCTAACGCAGTTTTTTACCATTTTGATAGAGCATACTCTTATAAAAAAATAGTATCTTTAAGTTATGAAACGTGCCGTTTTTCCTGGTTCTTTCGATCCCATCACTTGGGGCCATGTGGACATTTTGCGAAGGGGTCTAAAACTTTTTGACGAAGTGATTATTGCCATTGGGGTCAATGCCGAAAAGCAAAGCATGTGGAGTTTGGCAGATCGCCAAGGGTTCATTCAAGAGGTTTTCAAGGATGAACCGCGCATTGTTGTAAAAACCTACGATGGGCTTACCGCTGATTTTTGCAAAATGGAAAAGGCCTCATTCATTTTACGGGGCTTACGAAATTCATTGGATTTTTCCTATGAAAAGTCCATCGCTCAAACCAACAAAACCCTGTCGGGCGTCGAAAGTATTTTCATCATTTCTTCCCCAGGTGCCTCTCACATTTCTTCTACCATCGTTAGGGATATTGCCAGAAATGGTGGAGATTACAGTAAATTGGTTCCTTTCAAGGTCAACTAGACTACAAAAACGGAATTCCCAAAGATCATGAAACTGAATGAAACATTTCTGGTCCTTGCATTGGTCGCCGAGATTATTGGTACCATTGGAGGTTTTGGTTCTTCGGTTTTTTTTGTTCCCCTGGGCAATTTCTATTTTGATTTTTATTCGGTACTGGGGCTTACCGCCCTATTCCACCTATCCAGTAATTTGAGCAAAATTTTTCTGTTCAAAAAAGGGCTCAACAAGTTTTTACTGGTCTACATCGGAATTCCTTCCGTGGTTTTTGTGATTCTTGGTGGCTTTTTGTCGAAATGGATTCAAACGCAATACCTGGAGCTAACCTTAGGGGTTTTCCTTATTGGTTTAAGCTTGCTTTTTTTGATCAAGAAAAACCTGGTCATCAAGCCCCAAAAAAAACAATCGATCATTGGTGGCACCCTATCAGGCTTTGCTGCTGGCCTCTTGGGAACTGGCGGGGCCATTCGGGGACTTACCATGGCAGCATTCAATCTCGAAAAAAATGTTTTTATTGCCACTTCAGCCTTTATCGATTTTATGATCGATTTCTCTAGAACATTTGTTTATTATCGCAACGGTTACATACATGAGCACGATCTCAAATACGTCCCATTTTTGCTTGTGATCGGTATTGTTGGAACCTATCTCGGGAAAAAAATTCTGAATTGGATTCCGCAGGAAAAATTTAAAATCCTTTCTTTGATCCTGATTTTGGCCATAGGTGTTTTCACACTCCTAAAGCTTGGTATACAAAAATAAAAACTCCTTCCCGGAGGAAGGAGCTTCTACTAATTTAAAAAGAAACTTGTTATAGTTGACTAAAGCGCAGCCACGTGTTTAGCCAGGCTGGACTTAAGGTTTGCTGCTTTGTTATCGTGAATGATGTTCTTCTTCGCCAATTTGTCTAACATGGAAACGACCTCTGGAAACAGTTTTTCCGCCTCCTTCTTGTCGGTAGTCTCACGAAGTTTTTTCATAGCGTTACGGGCAGTTTTATGCTGGTAACGGTTCAATACCCTTTTGGCTTCGTTGCTTCGAATTCTCTTTAAAGCTGATTTGTGATTTGCCATAATCTTATTGTTTGTAGCCCATAGGAGAATCGAACTCCTGTTTCAAGGATGAAAACCTTGCGTCCTAACCACTAGACGAATGGGCCCATTGTTTCAAAATGCGGATGCAAAAATACAACAATTTTTAAATGCTACAAGTGCTGAATAATTTTTTTGAAAAAAAATTCCTCGCCCCTTAATAGGCCTTGGCAAAGAGTACTTTTCGCAGCGAAGACTTTCCTGTAACCATGCAATTTCCTGGTGTGGTATCCCCTTCCAATGGAATGCATCGAATGGTTGCCTTAGTCTCATTTTTTATCAATTCCTCAGTTTCGGGAGTGCCATCCCAATGTGCTAAAATAAACCCTCCTTTTGAATCCAAAACCTTCTTGAATTCGTCATAACTGTTAACTTCAGTTGTATGATCTTTTTGAAACTTCTGGGCTTTTATAAAAAGGTTTTGCTGGATTTCATCCAATAATTCTTTCACCCGTGCGGCAGCTTCCCCAATAGCAACAAATTGCTTCGAAAGCATGTCCCTCCTTGCAATTTCAACCGTTCCCTTTTCGACATCTTTCGGCCCAATGGCAATACGAACAGGTACTCCTTTCAATTCATATTCATTAAATTTCCACCCTGGTTTCTGTGTATCACGATCATCAAACTTCACCCTAAGCCCCATCTCCTTCAGAGATTTCATCAAATCCTTAGCAACCTTACCGGCCGCTTCAAATTCAGCTTCGTTTTTATAAATTGGAACTATAACCACCTGGTCAGGTGCTAAGTTGGGGGGCAAAACCAAGCCATTGTCATCACTGTGGGTCATAATCAAAGCACCCATCAATCGTGTGGAAACACCCCACGAAGTAGCCCAAACGTAATCCAAGGTTCCATCTTTATCGGCAAATTTAACATCAAAGGCCTTGGCAAAATTTTGTCCTAAAAAGTGGGAAGTCCCTGCCTGAAGCGCTTTCCCGTCTTGCATCAAAGCTTCTATACAATAAGTTTCCAGAGCTCCAGCAAATCGTTCACTTTCCGTTTTCAATCCTTTGATAACCGGTACTGCCATAAAATTTTCGGCAAAGTTGGCGTAAACGTTCATCATCTGTTCTGCCTCGGCAATGGCTTCTTCTTTAGTAGCATGGGCCGTATGGCCCTCCTGCCATAAAAATTCAGCGGTGCGCAAAAACAAACGCGTACGCATTTCCCAACGAACCACATTGGCCCATTGGTTGACCAATATAGGTAGGTCGCGATAAGATTGTACCCATTTGCGATAGGTGTCCCAAATGATTGTTTCTGAAGTTGGGCGCACAATCAATTCTTCCTCCAATTTAGCATCGGGGTCAACCACAATACCCTTTCCCGACTCGTCATTTTTCAAACGGTAATGAGTAACTACAGCACACTCCTTGGCAAAGCCATCCACATGGCTTGCTTCCTTACTGAAATAGGACTTTGGGATGAATAAAGGGAAATACGCGTTCTGGTGTCCAGTTTCTTTAAACATCCGGTCCAATTCTGCTTGCATTTTTTCCCAAATGGCATAACCGTAAGGCTTGATGACCATGCACCCTCTAACCCCTGAATTTTCAGCCAAATCGGCCTTAATTACAAGTTCATTATACCATTTTGAATAATCCTCTGAACGAGTGGTCAAGTTTTTTGCCATGGTGGTCTCTTTGGCACAAATGTTGTGCGTATGTTAAAAGTTAGTTATTCTCAGCAAAACTAGTTAAATTTATAATGTTCAACAATAATAAATACCGTGTCATGCAAATCGATAAAAACCACCCAAAAATTTATTTCTCTGTATTGATTTTGGTCCTATCAGCCATTACATTGGGAGGATGTGGCACTTACCAAGATGTTGCAGACAACGACGGAATCTATGGTGGCCCTCAAGTTACCGAAGAAACTTCAGAAGAGACCGTTTCAGAAGATAAGAACAATTACTATAAACAATATTTTAGTTCCAAAGTATCTGAATACGAAAACCTTCCCGAGGATGATTTGATTTTTACCGATATTGATGCCTATACCACCAAAGAGAGCCTTGACGACGATGGATATGTGGTCATTGAGGAGAATGCCTATGCCGAAGATTCTTATGCAGGTTGGGGAAATAATGGTGGGGATGTGACCGTAAATGTTTATAATTCAGGCTTCAATTATGGTTGGTACGGTGGTTGGTACCACCCTTGGTACTACAATTGGGGCTATTCTTACTGGGGGTGGAATGCTGGTTATTGGGGCTGGGGTTATTACAGTCCTTGGTACTGCAGACCATATTATTATAATCCCTATTATTACAACCCCTATTACTATGGAGGATACTACAATCATGCTCCTTACGCCTACAACTACAACAGGGGCCGAAGAAATTCCGATTATTTAGCAGGCCGATCTTACAAACGAGGAAGGTCGAATATTGCAACTAGAGACACTTATAGTCGGTCTGAAAATATACGAAGAACGTCCAGAAGCAATAACGATTCTAAATACAACAACCGTCGTTCTACCAATCGTTCTTACAATACCAATACGAGGCCAACAAATACCACAAGGCCTTCTAGTACTAGACCCTCAAGCACGAGGCCGTCAAGTACCAGACCAAGTTCCAATACACGTCCCGCTACCAACACAAGACCTTCTAGTACTAGACCTTCATCCACAAGTCGCTCGGGGTCTTACAACAGGAGCAGCGGTTCTTCCCGTAGCAGTAGTGGGCGAAGAGGTGGTGGAAGAGGCTAAAAATGGCCTTATTTTTATTCCCTTTCTACTATGAAAAGAATTTTTTTCTTACTCATTGCGATTAGTTTTTACAACAATTTGCCAGCTCAGACTATCGCTGACGCCCTACGCTATTCCACTGACAATACGCAGGGCACGGCTCGCTTTGCCGCCTTAAGTGGTGCTTTTGGGGCCTTAGGGGGCGATTTGTCTTCCTTAGGGTTTAATCCAGCTGGGAGTTCCGTTTTTTTGCAAAATCAGACTGGGGTTACTTTATCGATTAACCAAACCAATAATAAATCCAATTACTTCAATACTGCTTCAGAGGCAAATCATACCGATTTTGATATATCCAATGCTGGTGGAGTTTTTGTTTTCAATAATTACAATGAAAATTCTTCTTGGAAAAAACTTGCCGTTGCAATCAACTACAACAATCAAGCAATTTTTGATCAAGAAATTTTTGTAACAGGCAAAACTGCCAATAGCATTGGCAATTATTTCCTCGGAAAGGCACAGGGTACCCCTTTAGACCTTTTACAACTGCAAGCAGGCGAATCCATATCCGACCTTTATGCCTATTTGGGCGAAACACAAGGAACCAATACGCAAAATGCCTTTCTCGGCTATCAAGGCTATCTTTTTGACCCCGTTGAAGAAAACCCAAACAATACATTATATACGTCCAATTTGGGTACTGGTACTTATAATCAGGAGTTTTATAATTTAACAAATGGTTATAAAGGAAAATATACTTTAAATCTTAGCGCCCAATACACCAATCATCTTTTTTTCGGCCTAAACCTGAATGCCCACTCAATTAATTTTAGACAAGGCACCTTCTTTTACGAAACCAATACCAATTCAAACAGTACGGTAAAAAAAGTTGAATTTGAAAATCATCTGGAAACTATTGGAGATGGTTTTTCCTTTCAAATAGGAGGAATTGTTAAGGTTAACAGCCAGTTTCGTGTTGGCCTAGCCTTTGATTCCCCTACTTGGTTCACCATCTCTGAAGAGACTTTACAATACCTTTCAAGTATGCGAATTGAAAATGGGGAATCTTACAATGCCATTGTAGATCCTAGCGTTATTAATGTATTTAACGAATACCAGTTACAGACTCCTTCCAAAATTGCAGCCAGTGCCGCATACATCTTCGGCAAAAATGGTCTGCTAAGTGTAGAATACAGTTATCAGGATTTTAGCAAAATAAAATTCAAACCTACTTCAGATCCCTTTTTTATTTCTGAAAACAATTCAATTGCAAATAACCTCTCAACAGTATCTACTTTTCGTGTTGGAGCAGAGTATCGCATCCATCAACTCAGTTTTAGAGGAGGCTTTATTTTTGAAGAAAGTCCCTATAAAGACCTATCGATTGTTGCTAATAAAACAGGAGGATCCATTGGAATTGGGTACAATGCAGGATCCTACAACTTTGATGTAGCTTACTCTAGGAACTTACAGAAGAAAAAAGAACCCATCTATCTCCAGGAAAACTCTGCTGAAATTGACAATGTATCAAGCAGCTACCTATTTTCCTTAAACATAAACCTCTAGTAAATCTCAAGGGCTCCCTCCTAAAAGGGAAGCCCTTTAAATTCTCGATAGTCTATTATCGCTTTAAAGTGAAGTGTCCAGTGAACACCTTTGCCGCCCCGTCCTGGTCGTAC
>DJVA01000008.1 GCA_002440705.1 Flavobacteriaceae bacterium UBA6268
GTGCCGCTTATTGTTCCTGTAGATATCCCATTATGGATGTTGGCCGTAGCGGTAGCTTTTGGTGTTGTGATAGGAAAAGAGGTTTTTGGAGGTACAGGGATGAATATCTTGAATCCTGCATTAACCATTCGTGCGTTCTTATTCTTTGCTTATCCTACTTGGATGAGTGGTGATAAAGTGTGGGTTCACGGTGCTGTTGAAAGAGCCAATGAAATTGCAGCTGGTGGAAATGTAGATGCCATTTCGGGCGAGACTATTTTAGGTAGCTTGGCACAGGGACACCATGCGGCTTATTCAGTAAGTGATATGTTCTTGGGCTTCATTCCGGGGTCAGTAGGTGAAACGTCTACAATATTGATACTCCTAGGGGCTCTATTCTTGATATTCACTAAAATAGGAAGCTGGAGAATTATGTTGTCTTCCGTTTTAGGAGCCCTAGTTATGGGACTTATATTTAATGGTGTAGTTGATGCTGGTTGGATAGGAGAAGGAAGTAAATTTTATGGTTTGATGAGCACACCTTACTGGCAACATCTAATTATTGGTGGTTTTGCTTTTGGTACTGTAGTCATGGCAACCGATCCTGTAACAGCGTCGCAAACAACCAAAGGAAAATGGATTTATGGATTCTTGGTTGGATTCATTTCTATATTGATTCGTGTGTTTAACCCAGCATACCCAGAAGGCGTTATGCTAGCGATCTTGCTCATGAATGTATTTGCGCCAACCATTGACCATTATGTGGTAAGAGGCAATGTGAAAAAGAGAATGAAACGTTTAAAAGTAAAAACGGCTTAGAGTTATGAGCAATAGAACAGAAAGTAATGTTTATACAGTAGTATTTGCCATTATCATGGTGCTTGTGGTAGGTGCTTTATTGGCCTATGCATCTTCTGCGTTGAGTCCTAAAATTGACGAAAATAAACGATTGGAGAAACAACAAAATATCCTGTACGCCATGGGTGTGAACAACAATGGCGATTCAGGCGTAGAATTTGTTTCAACGAAAGAAGCTCCAGAGTTGTTTTCAAAGTATATTACAAAACAACTGATCATTAACAATGGGCAAACTTCTGAAGATGATAAAGCGTACTTGTTGGACATCAAAAAGGATAAAGCTGAAGCCGGAGGCGATGCATCAAAAAGACACTTGCCAGTATTTATAGGCGAAAAGGACGGTAAAACGTTATATGTAGTGCCTATTTATGGTAAAGGATTATGGGATGCTATTTGGGGCTATGTTTATATGGATGAAAACATGGTCGTGCAAGGTGTTTATTTTGACCATAAAGGAGAAACACCAGGTTTGGGTGCCAACATTAAAGAGCGTTTCTTCATGGATGATTTTGCTGGCGAACATTTACTGGATAGCAGCGGCAACTTTAAAGGAATTACAGTTTCCAAAGGGAATGCCGATCCGAAAAACCTGGATAAAACAGACAATGAAGTGGATGCCATTGCCGGGGCTACTATTACCGGTAACGGTGTAACAGCCATGATAAAAAGTGATTTGGCTTTATATGTGCCTTATTTCAAGAATTTAAAAAACAATTAATCGTATGGGACTTTTATCTAAAAAAGACGCGAAATTAATTACAGACCCACTAGCTGATAACAACCCTATAACCATTCAGGTATTGGGAATTTGTTCGGCTTTGGCGATTACGGCACAATTGAAGGCAGCCATTGTAATGGCACTTTCGGTGTTGTTTGTATTGGCCATGGGGAACGTAGTGATTTCGATCATGCGAAACATCATTCCTCCAAAAATTAGGATCATCGTACAATTGGTGGTGGTAGCTGCTTTGGTTATCATCGTAGATCAAGTTTTGAAGGCATTTGCCTATACCTTGAGTAAGGAACTTTCCGTATTTATAGGACTTATCATTACCAATTGCATCATCATGGGACGTTTTGAAGCCTTTGCACTGGGTAATGGACCATGGCGCTCATTCTTGGATGGCATTGGAAATGCTTTGGGATACGGGGTCATTTTGATCATTGTTGGATTCTTTAGGGAATTACTTGGCTCTGGAAGCTTACTTGGTTTTCCCGTATTGGGCGATCCCATCGAGAAAACAGGCCTTTATGCCATTGGTTATGAAAACAACGGATTCATGCTGCTTTCCCCCATGGCATTGATTGTGGTGGGAATCATCATCTGGGTGCAGCGTAGCCGTAACAAGGCATTGATTGAAGAACATTAATAACAGATTGGACCGGGTTTCAGACTAAATAAAAACATTGTCATGCTAGAACACACCGAATTATTTTTCAAGTCGATTTTTGTAGACAACATGGTATTTGCAACCTTCTTGGGCATGTGCTCCTTTTTGGCGGTTTCCAAGAAAGTAAGTACTGCAGTTGGTCTTGGGGCTGCGGTTATTTTTGTGTTAACCGTTACCGTACCCATCAACTGGCTTTTAGATCAATACATTTTGCGCGAAGGCGCCCTTACATGGCTGGGACCGGAATATGCCGATTACGACCTGAGCTTCCTATCGTTCATCCTTTTCATCGCCACCATTGCAACCATGGTTCAGCTAGTGGAAATTGTGGTGGAGAAGTTTTCTCCCTCCCTCTATAATTCTTTGGGTATTTTCCTTCCATTAATTGCCGTAAACTGCGCCATTCTAGGGGGCTCCCTTTTCATGCAGTCCCGTGATATCGAAACTTTTGGTTTGGCATTGAATTATGGATTTAGTTCAGGAATTGGTTGGTTCTTGGCCATTTTGGCCATTGCGGCCATCCGCGAAAAAATTCGTTATTCCAATGTGCCTGCTCCGCTTCGCGGACTCGGAATTACGTTCATTACTACCGGTTTGATGGCCATTGGTTTTATGAGCTTTGGAGGGATGTTGACCGGAGGTGATGATGGTGCCAAAGAATCTGAAACCAAAACGGCAACAGTTCAAAATACATACGATTTTAATGATTCCATTACTGAAACAGCCCCAGTGGAAGTAACCGAAATAACTGAATAAGATATGATTTTAGCCAGCACTTTGGGTGTCGTACTCATTACCGTTGTAGCCTTTTTAATATTGGTGCTACTACTAGTGGCCTTGTTGCTTTTCACAAAAGAAAAGCTGTCTCCATCGGGTCCTGTTACCATTACCATCAATGATGAAAAGAAAATTGAGGTGCCTTCAGGAGGGTCCCTTCTTTCTACCTTGGGAAGTAAAAAGATTTTTCTTCCTTCCGCATGTGGTGGAGGTGGAACATGCATTCAATGCGAATGCCATGTTTTGGAAGGTGGCGGTGAGGCATTACCAACCGAAACCCCTCACTTTACAAGAAAAGAACTTCAGGAGGGAGCACGTTTGGCTTGCCAGGTAAAGGTAAAACAGGATATGAACATTCACATTCCTGAAGAAGTCTTCGGGATTAAGAAATGGGAAGCAACTGTAGTACGAAATTATAACGTAGCCTCCTTTATTAAGGAATTTGTTGTGGAAATCCCCGAAGACATGAACTACAAAGCAGGAGGGTATATACAAATCGAGATTCCACCTTGCGAAATTAAATATAGTGCTATTGATATTACCGCCCATCCCCAAGAGCATGAAACTCCCGACAAGTTCAAAGCGGAATGGGATAAATTCAACCTTTGGCCTTTGGTGATGAAAAATTCTGAAACCGTAGAGCGTGCCTATTCCATGGCTTCGTATCCTGCAGAAGGGCGTGAAATTATGTTGAATGTTCGTATCGCAACCCCACCATGGGATCGCGCGAAGAACCAATGGATGAATGTTAACCCGGGGATTGCCTCCTCTTATATTTTTGCCCAAAAGCCAGGAGATAAAGTAATTATTTCAGGCCCCTATGGCGAATTTTTCATCAACGAGTCCAATGCCGAAATGCTCTATGTAGGTGGCGGTGCCGGCATGGCTCCAATGCGTTCACATTTGTATCACCTCTTTAAAACCCTCAAAACAGGAAGAACAGTAACCTATTGGTATGGAGGGCGTTCCAAAAGGGAATTATTCTATATCGAACATTTTAAGGAACTTGAGCGTGATTTTCCAAACTTCCGATTCTTTATGGCGCTCTCAGAGCCGCTTCCTGAAGATAACTGGAAAGTGAAAAAGGATATTAACGATAGGGAAGGAGATGGTTTTGTTGGATTTATCCACCAAGTGGTTATTGACAACTACTTAAACCTTCATGATGCTCCCGAAGATATTGAACTTTATTTCTGTGGTCCACCACTTATGAACCAAGCCGTTCAGAAGATGGGCGAAGACTTTGGAATTCCCGACGAAAACATTCGCTTCGATGATTTTGGAGGATAGTTAAGCGTTTTGCAACCTATTAAAAACCAGCTATTTTGTAGCTGGTTTTTTTATTTTTCGCAATCTTTTTGTTGTTTTATCGAAAAAAAGTTGCATTTAAACGATAAAATAGTATTTTTGACCACAAAATTTAGCCCCTTATGAAAACCAAATTTTCCTCAAAGAAAAGTTTGCTATTGCTGTTTTTAATTCCACTAACGGCTCTAGCCTTCTTTTTGTTCAACACTAAAAAAGAAACGGCAACACTTTCTGAAAATGCTACCGTTGCTGAAAAATATGCACAATTTTTGGAAAACCATCCTTTCAGGAAAACCATGCAATTGTCCAAAAAAGAGCGTGCAAAACTGGGTTTGCCTCCAAACAAGTATTACGAGCAAGAATGGTTGTATACCAGTGATCCTGTCTTATTGCGTCCTGCACCAGAGCGGGTACATGAATTGCAAAAGGAAATTGCATCCAACCCAGCCATGCGAACGCCAGTAGGTACTGGTAGTAATGTTTGGGTGGAAAGAGGTCCCGACAATGTGGGAGGAAGAACCCACACCCTTATGTTTGCTCCAGGTAGTTCCACCAAGGTATTTGCAGGTGGTGTGAGTGGAGGTCTGTGGGTCAACAATAACATTACAAGTAGCGCTACACAATGGCAACAAGTGACTGGAGTTCCCGGAAACATGGCCGTAATGTGTATGACGGTAGACCCAAATGACTCCAACACGATGTACATCGGTACTGGTGAAGTGTATACTTGGGGTGCTGTCAACGGAAATGGGGTTTATAAATCTACTGATGGCGGTAATAACTGGACCTTAATCTACAGTGGAGGTACTTCAGCAGCCGATAAGATTACTTACATTCAAGATATTATTGCTTGGAATAACCCAAGCACCAACCAAACGGAAATATTTTTTGGAGCCGATTCCATGGCCTATACCGAAGAAGTGACTTCAACTTCTGGTGGAGCTGGTTGGACGTGGCTTGGAGAAAATACCATTGGTCTATACCGTAGTACCGATGGAGTAAACTTTTCACGACTTACGGGTTCTTTGTACGAAAGTTCTTCTGGAAATTATTTTGCTCCCAACGATTTTGATATAGGTGCCGACGGCACATTATGGATGGGAACCAAGTATAGCTATTACACCGGTGAAGGTGGTGGCCGTGTTTTTAAGAATACCGGTACTGGATGGTCCTTAGTCCGCGATTTAGGAGATAATGGACGCGTAGAACTGGGTTGTTCGAAACAAACTGCGAATAAAATTTATGCACTTTGTGAAGACCGAACCAGCACGACCAACCCTGTAAAGATTTACCTTACCACAAACGGGTTTTCCACTGCGCCAACGTCTTTATCACAACCAAATGATGCCGATACTGGAATTTCGGCCAGTGACTTTACCCGTGGGCAAAGTTTTTACGATTTGATGATTGGGGTAGATCCCAACAACGATGCAACTGTTTACGTTGGAGGAATCGATCTATTCAAATCAACTAACTCTGGAAGCTCATGGAGTCAGTTTTCCCACTGGTATGGTGGGTTTGGCTTTCAAGAGGTACATGCGGACCAACACGGGATTGCCTTCTCGAGTTCCAGCCGTATCGTCTTCAGTAATGACGGTGGAGTGTATTATACTAATAATGGAGGATCCACTACTTCTGCCCGAAATAATGGATACAATGTGACACAGTTCTACAAAGGTGCCATAAACCAGCAAACTTCAACAACCAAACTTTTGGCTGGGGCTCAGGACAATGGCTCCCAATTCATTAACAATGCTGCCGCAGGGATCAATAGCTCGACCGAAATTCAGGGTGGGGACGGATGTTGGTGTTTTATCGATCAGGACAACCAATACCTCATTACCTCTTACGTCTACAATTCCTATTACAGACACAATTATACTACCGGTGCACAGCAAAGTACCATCGCCAGCAATACCAGTGACGGGGATTTTGTGAACCAATGCGGTCTGGATAGCAGTACCAATATCCTGTATGCGAATGGAACCACGAGTACTCCGGCCTATCGAATATACCGATACAGCAATATTACAGGTACCGCATCTAGGACAACGCTTACCAATACCATGTTGGATACCTATCCAATTGCCTTTGTGGCTTCTCCATTTACCAACAACCGAATTTTGGTAGGAACTGCCTTAGGTAAAATTATACGTTTGGACAATGCCAATGGTACCCCTACATGGACCGATATCTCCATGCCGGGACAAGTAGGTGCCGTTTCCGATATCCGTTATGGACAGACCGAAAACGACATCATGGTAACCTTCCACAATTATGGGGTTACCAGTGTGTGGTATACGTCCAATGGAGGATCTTCTTGGGTTAGCAAGGAAGGGAATTTGCCCGACATGCCTGTAAAATGTATCCTTCAAAACCCATTGGCTACAGACGAAGTAATCATTGGAACGGAACTAGGGGTGTGGGTAACTTCCAATTGGAGTGCCGGAAGCCCAACCTGGACCCAATCCCAAAACGGGATGAGCGATGTAAAAGTAACTTCTTTTGATTTTAGAAGTGCGGACAATACCATCATTGCTTCCACCTACGGACGGGGAATGTTTACGGGAACTTTTGAAGCAGCAACGACTTCAGCAGAAATTGGGTTCCAAACAACGGCCCAAAGCAATGCAGAGGGTACAGGATGTAGCTACACGGATATTGACGTAACAGTTTCCATAGCGCAGGGTGCCACTGCCAATGCAGATGTTAGTTTTTCTGTGAATGGTTCCAGCACTGCTACAGCGGGAGTTGATTTTGATTTGATGACCACAATGGTCACATTCCCTGCAGGATCCACAGCAAACCAAACCATGACTGTTCGTGTGTACGAAGATGGCTTTGTGGAAGGTGACGAAACCGTTATCATCGACCTCTCTGTCAATGCCAATGGTGGCGATGCGGTAGCAAATACCAGCGCAGATACCTACACATTGACCATTACCAATGATGATGCGGCTCCGGTTGCTTCTTCGACCAACGTGCTTGGTTTTTACGATATGGAAAGTTTAACCGGATGGCAGGCCTTGGACGACGATGGTGATGGAAATAATTGGCTTACCCTAACTGGATTAACTTGGACCGGGATTACCGGAACTTTCCTAGGTTCCGAAACCGATTTGACCATTTTGGGAGGTAGTGGTTCGGCCACCCCTGACAATTACTTGATTAGCCCTCCATTTACGATTTCTAGTAGTGCAACTAATGTTGAATTTAATTTTGGGATAGGGGGTTATCAAACCCAGGAGCATTATGCAGTCTATTGGACTACCGATATTACCAACGCTTCCACAATGAACAGCGGATTGTTATTGGAAGAACGGAATTCACTCTCCAATAATAGCGAATTTAGAAGCATCAATACGTCTGCCATTGCTGGGCAAACGGGATACCTTATCATACGCCACTATAACACCACTGGAAATGGAATTTTGCTTTTCGATACCCTAACTGTGACCGAAAGCATCACTTCAGGCATCCAAACAGCTGTGAATACAGGAACTCCCGATCAATTCAATATCAATGGTTCAGGAACGGCCTATTCCTATGATCCTACTTCGGGTTATATCATGGCTGGTATTACCAACAACAATAGCTTTGATTACGGATGTACGGATGTTGCCGTTTCAAGATCTGGGACAGGAGCCCAATCCTATAACGGAAGCACCTCGCCCAATTTTGTAACCGATAAAACCTTCACCATAACGCCTTCAAATACTAACACTTCCGGAAGCACTAGTGTAACCTTCTATTTTGAGGAAGCTGAAATTGCAGGATGGGAATCCGCTACAGGACTCTCCCGAACCGCATTGGTAATTGCAAGGGGAAATGCTACCTCCGTGACTGAAACCACTGCGGTCACAATTGGTTCTTTTGGTACGGAAGTTACCCTTACTGGAAACTTCACTGGCTTGAACGGAACCTATTACTTTGGACCAACCAATGCTTTTGTATCGCTATGTGCTGGGGTTGCCAAAATTTGGAATGGCTCTAGCTGGAGCCCATCCGGTGCACCCAACAGTACCAACTCCGTTGTTATAAACGGGAACTATGACACTACTTCTGATGGAAACTTGGACGCCTGTACGCTAACGGTTAATACCGGTTTTACACTAACCATCAATGCAGGTGAATATGCCAAGGTTGAAAACAATATTGTCGTAGACGGTACCCTTATCGTGGAACATCAAGGAAGTCTAGTGCAGGTTGATGATAGTGCTACTGTAACCAACAATGGAACCATTAACGTAAACTTGACAACACCCAATTTGGCTTCACGCGACTTTATGGTGCTGGGCAGCCCCATGTCCGCCGATACCC
>DJVA01000051.1 GCA_002440705.1 Flavobacteriaceae bacterium UBA6268
AAGAAAAGATGAATGGAAGGCGTTAATCAAGAATGGTTGGGATACAAACGTGAAAGCCAATTTGGGCATCATTGCGTCTGGTGAGCAACTTATTGAAGATTATGAGTCCGAAGTAGGAAAAATCCTCACCGATCATTATAACGATACCTCAGCAGTAGAAATGGAAGGCTTTGGATTTGCCAAAGCTGCAATTAGGCAAGGAAGAAGTTCAGGTAATATGATGATTGGAGTGGTAAGAGGTATTTCTGATGTAATTAAGCAACCTGACAAAAAGAAAAATGAATCCACTAATGATAGAAGACCGGATAATGTTAAACAATTAGCATCTGATACAGCAGCAGCATTTGCATACTGGTTGATATTTAAAGCGTTTCCATAATCAACGCACACTTGTAAGCACATTTGCAGGTCGCACAAAGCCAACGCACAGCCAAAACCTGCAAAAGAGCTTTCAAGTCCCAGCCCGAGAAAAGAGAAATTTTAAAAATGTCCTACCACAAGTGGACATTGAAAATGAGAATAAAAACGAAAAGAAAATAAAGCACGAAAGCACAACAATGTGTATAGTGCATAGCACCCTGCGGGATGCTACGACACCATACACGGAACGTTGGCAAGCATTTAAGATGACAAAATCAATATTGATTAAAATTATTGCAATTTTGTTTACTCTAATTTCATTTAGATGCATTTTAATATTTATACGAAGTGATTTTTTTGCTTCTATTTATCCGAGTTGGAATGTCACTGTTTATGCAGAATTTTGGGCTTTGAATTACCGTACTTTGATTTACGGAATAGCAACTCTGACAATGATTGCAATATTCAGATTTTGGAAATTGATTTTAACCAAACTATTTAATAGCTGACAAAACCGTTTGCCAACAACGCCTACCCCCCAAACACTACATTTTCGAAACACAAAAACCCCACAACTCCAAACAACCCATAAAAAAACCCCACCGTTTGGTGGGGTTGTTTATTTAAGTCATTTGATGAGATGCTTCAGCAAGCTCAGCATGACAGGATCATTACTTCACCTCCTCGAAGTCTACGTCTTCGACGTCGCTGGATTCCTGTCCGTTGCTGGAGGCATTGCCTGTTCCGGCATCGGCGTCGCCCGCAGGTTGCCCCTGTTGGGCCTCGGCTTGGGCCTTGTACAATTCCTCGGAAGCGGTCTTCCAGGCTTCGTTGATTTTGTCCAAGGCCGGCTGGATGGTATCCACCTCCTTGGTTTCGTAAGCTTTCTTCAAGTCTTCCAGGGCATCTTCGATGGGCTTCTTCTTGTCGGCACTCAACTTATCGCCAAACTCCTTCAATTGCTTCTCGGTCTGGAAGATCATGGCATCGGCCTCATTGATCTTATCGGCGGTTTCCTTGGCTTTCTTGTCGGCCTCGGCATTGGCTTCGGCATCGGCTTTCATCTTTTTGATTTCCTCTTCGGTCAAGCCAGAAGAAGCCTCGATGCGGATGTCCTGCGATTTGCCCGTAGCCTTATCGGTCGCACTTACCTTGATGATCCCGTTCGCGTCGATGTCGAAGGTCACTTCAATCTGTGGCACGCCCCGGGGTGCAGGCGGAATGCCGTCCAAGTGGAACCGTCCAATGGTTTTGTTGTCGTTCGCCATGGGGCGTTCTCCCTGCAAGACGTGGATTTCCACACTGGGCTGGTTGTCGGCCGCGGTGCTGAACACCTGACTTTTCTTGGTAGGGATGGTGGTGTTGGCGTCGATGAGCTTGGTCATCACGCTGCCCATGGTTTCAATACCCAAGGACAAAGGCGTTACATCCAACAGGAGTACGTCCTTTACATCGCCGGTAAGTACCCCACCCTGGATGGCAGCCCCTACGGCCACTACCTCATCGGGGTTCACTCCCTTGCTGGGGGTTTTTCCGAAGAAGTCCTCTACGGCTTTCTGCACCGCGGGGATGCGGGTAGACCCTCCTACCAAAATGATTTCGTCGATGTCACTTTTGCTCAATCCCGCAGCTTTCATCGCTTTCTCGCAAGGAGCAATGGTGCGTTTCACCAAGTCTTCGATCAATTGCTCAAACTTCGCACGGCTCAAGGTTTTCACCAAGTGCTTAGGCCCACTGGCCGTAGCCGTGATGTAGGGCAAGTTGATTTCCGTTTGGGAAGACGAGGACAATTCGATCTTGGCTTTCTCGGCAGCTTCCTTCAAGCGTTGCAGGGCCATGGGGTCCTTACGAAGGTCCATGTCCTCTTCTTTCTTGAATTCGTCCGCCAACCAGTTGATGATTTTTTGGTCCACGTCGTCACCGCCCAAGTGGGTGTCCCCGTCGGTAGCCAATACCTCGAACACGCCGTCGCCCAACTCGAGGATGGACACGTCGTGGGTACCGCCCCCAAAGTCGAAGACCACGATCTTCTGGTCGGTATCTTTTTTATCCAACCCGTAGGCCAAGGCGGCAGCGGTAGGCTCATTGATGATGCGCTCTACCTTCAACCCGGCAATTTCCCCGGCTTCCTTGGTGGCCTGGCGTTGGCTGTCGTTAAAATAGGCAGGTACGGTGATCACCGCACGGGTGACATCCTGTCCCAGATAGTCTTCCGCCGTTTTCTTCATTTTCTGAAGGATCATGGCGCTGAGTTCCTGAGGGGTATACAAACGCCCGTCGATGTCTACACGGGGTGTGTCGTTGTCTCCTTTTACCACTTTGTAGGCCACGCGTTCGGCTTCCATTTTGGATTCCGAATATTTGTTCCCCATAAACCGTTTGATGGACGAAACGGTCTTGGTGGGGTTGGTGACCGCCTGCCGCTTGGCAGGATCCCCTACTTTAATTTCGCCGCCTTCCACAAAGGCAATCACAGAGGGGGTGGTTCGTTTACCTTCTGCATTAGGGATCACGGTGGGCTCGCTACCTTCCATAACCGAAACGCACGAGTTGGTGGTCCCTAAGTCGATTCCGATGATTTTGCTCATAATATTGTATGGTATTTTAAATGATTCGCTTTTAAGTTCGCTAAAGGAATGACAATGATTGTGCCACGGGGGGATCACTGACAGGGTGTCAGTTTTTTCTGGGGCCCTTGCGCCCCTCTTGGCAGGAGCCCAGGGGGCGCACCGGGCTTTCCGCGCTACACGCCTGCCCGCATTAGCGTTCAGGCGGGGTAGCCTGCTGCAATCCCTAGGGCAACACTAAAGGAAGATTACTTCTTGAGCAGCTTATAAATACTGGAACGATGATCTGTAGTGCGTACCTGTAAAAAATATGTGCCTGAGGCCAATGTGGGCAGTAGCTCGTTAAGTGCCTCCAAAGTGGGTGTTTCGAGAAGGTGATTTCCAAGAATATCCATTAAAGTATATAATTCAATAGACTCAGAGGTTTGGACTTTTATGGTGTTGTTTGTGGGGTTAGGAACGATCGTAAAATCCAACTTGGAAAAATCTGAAGTTTCTAGGATGACGAAACCCTTACGTTCGGTATATTCTACAACATCTACAAGCGCTTCCAAAGCTGGACCCAAATCCTCCGCATAGCAATCGCATTCCAAATTGTAAACCTTCATCAATTCTGGATTGGTAGTAGTTGGGAATGCTCGTTCAAAACAAAGCACTGTGTGATCAATGAAAATTTCATTTATTTCAGAATTGGTAGTTATAATTATTCCCTCCGGGGTTGTATTTCCGGTTGGGTTACCATTTTCACCATCCCAAAGTTTAACGTACATTGTATTAGCGGTTGAGTAAGGTTCTGTTTGGTAGGTTTTTTCTATTACAGCACTGTAATTCTGTAAGTCGCTTTCAAATTGATTGACATCACAACCCTCGCACAAAACATAATGCACACGCCCTTGCCAAAACTCAACACAAGTTTCATATCCCGGATAGTAATGGGTTGCGTTGTGCATTTGAAAAATGGCATTGAGCCCTGGGTCATTGGAAACGGCTTCGTAATAGGGTGGAACATCTGGTTGCCCAATTGGGTATCCAACCTCGGCATCGACCAAAAGTATCTGAATTTGCTGTTGTTGTGCCTTTATTTGAAAAGTCACCAAAACAAGCCCTATAAGTAGTATTTTTTTCATAGCTAGATAACTACATACTAAATATAATCTTTTTTATCCATTAAAAAAACCAATGCCCCAACAGTCTTAAATTTATGTAGCTTTGCAAATGGATCATGAAGCGACTGGCTTATTTTTTTACCTACCCCCTGCTCTGGCTGCTCTCGCTGTTGCCCTTTTCGCTGTTGTACCTGAAATCGTCCGCCACCTTTTACTTAGTGTATTATGTGGTTGGCTACCGCAAAAAAGTGGTGAAAGGAAATCTGCGTCTGGTCTTTCCCGAAAAAAACGAAGCAGCGATTTCCCAAATTGCCAAACAATTTTACCGCCACCTGTGCGATGTGGTTTTTGAAACCATCAAAAGCTTGACCATTTCGGAACAAGCCTTGCGCAAACGCTTTGCCTTTAAAAATCTGGAAGTACTGGGAAAGCTGCACCAAGAAGGCAAAAGCGTATTGCTCATGTGTGGCCACTATGCCAGTTGGGAATGGAGCGGCATCCTGGCACAGCAAATGCCCTTCAAAGGCTATGCCGTGTACAAGAAATTGGACAACCCCTATTTTGACCGCTTGGTAAAAAAGATCCGTGGGAAGTATGGAGCCTCCATCATCAACAACAAACAGATTGCCAAGGTATTGTACAAAAGTTTCAAACAAGGCGAACAAAGCCTCACGCTCATCCTCTCCGACCAAACCCCCAAACCCTGGGCCTACAAGGAAAAACAATCCTTTATGGGCATCGACGTGCCGGTGTTTGTGGGTACCGAGGAATTGGCCAAACTCTTGGACTTCGCCGCAGTTTACCTAAAGATTGAAAAGGTGAAACGCGGTCATTACGAAGCCACCTTTGTACCCTTGGCAGCACACCCTAAAGACGTACCGGATTATCAAATTACGCGAAGGTTCCTGGACGAAATCGAGAAGCAAATCCGCGACCAACCCCAGTATTACCTATGGTCGCACAAACGGTGGAAGCACCGCCATCACAACTCGAACCAAGAGGCGTCCAACAAGGCTTCCTGATTGGGCTTTGTCGTACGGTGGTAGTAGTGCCCTTTTTCGAGGATGTAGTCTTTTTTCCATTCCTTGGCATGGTCTGCCAACGCCAGTAAGGCGTTGCAAACGTACTGCATTTCGGCATCGGTGGTGGTGGGATGAATGGACAATCGTACCCAGCCCGGTTTTAATTCGGTGAAGCCACAGATCACCTTTTCCATGATTTCGGACGACTTCAACTGATCGATTTGCAAGAGGTAATGCCCATAGGTACCTGCACAGCTACAACCTCCACGGGTTTGGATGCCGAAACGGTCGTTCAGGATTTTTACGGCTAGGTCGTGGTGCAAGCCTTCAATGTTGAGGGAAATAACCCCCAATCGGTCTTCGTGTTCATCGGCCAAGATGCTTATTCCAGGGTGGTTTTTCACCGTTTTGAAGAAATAGGACAGCAACTCGTGTTCTCGGTTCAAAATATTGGTCACCCCCATTTTCTCTTTCAACTTCATGGCCAGGGAAGCGCGGATTACCTGAAGGAACCCAGGAGTGCCCCCATCTTCCCGCTCTTCAATGTTTTCGATATACTTGTGCGTCCCCCAAGGCGTGGTCCAATCTACAGTGCCCCCACCGGGGCAGTCGGGTACCAGGTTGTTGTAGAGTTTTTTATTGAATAGTAAAATACCACTGCTTCCCGGACCTCCCAAAAATTTGTGGGGCGACATAAAAATGGCGTCCAAATAAGCTTCAGGGTCCTCGGGATGCATATCGATGTCGATGTAAGGTGCCGAACATGCAAAATCCACAAAACAGAGTCCGTTGTGGTGGTGCATCAGTTTGGCAATGTCGTGGTAGGGCGTTTTGATCCCCGTTACATTGGAGCAGCTAGTTACCGAGGCGATTTTCACTTCCCGGTCTTTGTATTTCTCTAAGAGCCGCTCCAGATTTTCCATGCAGAATAATCCCTTTTCGTTGGAGGGGATGACCTCAACGGTCGCAATGGTTTCCAGCCAAGAGGTCTGGTTGCTGTGGTGCTCCATGTGGGATACCAGCACCAAAGGGCGATCCCCGTCTTTTACATCGATAAAACCTTTCACCTGTTCGGGTACCTTCAATCCCAAAATACGTTGGAATTTGTTCACGGCCCCGGTCATGCCTGTTCCTGTGGTGATCAGCACATCGTCGGGTCCGGCATGGACGTGGTTTTTGATGATGCGTCTGGCCTCGTGATAGGCATGGGTCATGGTGGTACCACTCACCGTTGTCTCGGTATGGGTATTGGCCACAAACGGGCCAAATTCGTACAGCATTTTAGCTTCAATGGGTTTGTAGAGGCGCCCGCTCGCCGTCCAATCGGTATAAATGATCTTTTGTTTTCCGAAGGGAGAATTGAAGGTTTGTTCGATTCCAAGGATTTGTTCCCGAAAGGGTTTAAAGTAGGTTTCCAAGGAAGTGTGTGATGCTACGGATTCCATGACGACTCAAAGGTACAATTTAAAGTGATGCTATCGACTTAATTTCTGCGATAAACCGCTGTGCCAAGGCATCGGCTTCTTCCTGTGATCGGGCTTCCGTATAGATGCGGATGATGGGCTCGGTATTCGATTTGCGCAAATGCACCCAATTATTGGGAAAATCGATTTTCACCCCATCAATCGTATTGGGATTTTCAGAGGCATACCGTTCTTCCATGGCTTTCAAGAGCACATCCACGTCCAATTGGGGGGTGAGTGCTATTTTCTGCTTGCTGGCAAAATAGCTTGGGTATTTCTTGCGTAAGGTACTCACGGAGCAGCCTTCCTCGGCCAACTGACTTAAAAACAGGGCAATGCCCACCAGGGCATCCCTTCCATAGTGCAGTTCAGGATAGATTACGCCCCCGTTGCCTTCGCCACCAATGACGGCTTGGGTCTGCTTCATCAATTCCACTACATTTACTTCTCCCACGGCACTTGCAGCGTACTGCTGCCCGTGTGCTTCCGTAATGTCCTTCAGGGCACGGGTAGACGACATGTTGGAAACCGTGTTGCCGGGGGTATGCTTCAGCACGTAATCGGCCACGGCCACCAGGGTATATTCTTCCCCAAACATGTTTCCGTGTTCGTCCACAAAAGCCAAACGGTCTACGTCGGGATCTACGACAATGCCAAAATCGGCTTTTTCGTCGACTACCTTTTGCATCAAATCAGACAAATGTTCCTTAAGCGGTTCCGGGTTGTGGGGAAAATCGCCATTGGGCGTACAGTAGAGTTTTATGGGTTGCACTCCCAGGGCTTCCAGTAACCTTGGTACGGCAATGCCCCCGGTTGAATTGACCGCATCGACCACCACTTTGAAACCTTCTTTTGCAATGGCTTCCTTGTTGACCAAGGGAAGGTCCAGGATTTCGTCGATGTGCATATCAATATAGGCTTCATTCTGGATAATATGTCCCAACTGATCTACAGCGGCAAACTGTGTCGTCCCAGAGGCTGCAATGTCCAAAATTTGTTGCCCAGCAGCTGCATTCAAAAACTCGCCTTGGTGGTTCAGTAATTTCAAGGCGTTCCACTGTTTGGGATTGTGACTGGCCGTGAGAATGATTCCACCGTCGGCATGTTCCAGCATTACAGCCATTTCGACCGTTGGAGTGGTCGACAAGCCTACATCCACAACATCGATTCCCATTCCTACCAAGGTCTGCATCACCAACTGCTGCAACATAGGTCCCGAAATCCGGGCATCGCGCCCCACCACCACTCGGTAGTGTTCCTTATCACGTTGTTGTTGTATCCAGTTACCGTAGGCAGCTGCATAAAGCACCGCATCAATGGGGGTTAAGTTATCGCCTTGAGGGCCACCAATGGTGCCACGGATACCGGAAATGGACTTGATCAATGTCATGTGCAGTATTTTCAGCAAAGATACTTTTTATGAAACGATATGTAGGTACTTTTTGTAAATTGTCCTGATGAATTTCCTGGCGCACATTTATCTTTCCGGAAATGACGAAGGGGTCATTATTGGCAACTTCATTGCCGATGGCATCAAGGGAAAGAAGTACCTGAAATACCCCGCCTCCATCCAAAAGGGCATTTTATTGCACCGCGGGATCGATTCCTTTACGGACCACCATCCCATTGTAAAACAAAGTACCGCGCGCTTGCACAAAAATTACGGGCATTATAGCGGGGTTATTGTAGACATCCTCTACGACCACTTTTTGGCCAAAAATTGGAAGCGTTATCACAAGACTCCTTTGGCCGATTATGTGGCTGCTTTTTACGACCTTTTAAAAGATAATTTTGAAATGCTCCCCGTACGGATTCAACGGATGATGCCCTACATGATCAGTGACAATTGGCTTTACAGCTATCGCAGTAGGGATGGTATAGCCAAGATACTATCGCAAATGAATATCCGAACCAAGGGAAAATCCAAAATGAACCTAGCCATCCTCGATCTGGAAGCCCATTATGATGCTTTTGAGGAAGAGTTTACTTCTTTCTTTGCAGAATTGATGGACTACACCAAAAACAAACTTGCCGAATTATGAAACGTTTCTTGATTTTTTTCATGATGCTATCGGTTCTTGGCTGCAAGAACGAAACCCCTGTTAAAGAAAACATACTTCCCAAGAAAGGAGTGATTGCCCAACAGGCCATGGTCGTTTCTGCAAGGGAAGAAGCATCCAAAATTGGAGTGGCCGTCCTAAAAAAAGGCGGCAATGCCTTCGACGCCATGGTGGCGGTCGAGATGGCCCTGGCGGTGACCTATCCCTATGCCGGGAATTTGGGTGGTGGTGGCTTTATGGTATACCGCACCCAGTTTGGCGAATTGGGGACTTTTGATTTTCGGGAAAAAGCGCCCATAGCGGCTTCCAGGAACATGTTTTTGGATGCTGAAGGAAATTATTTGCAGGAAAAAAGCAAAGTGGGGGGCTTGGCCGTTGGGGTTCCTGGTACGATTGCGGGACTATTTGCAGTCCATGAAAAATTGGGATCCTTGCCCATAGAGGAAATCCTGCAACCCGTTGTGGAACTGGCCAGAAATGGGTATGTGGTTACCCAACAACAGGCCGAACGGTTTCAAGAATTCGGGCCTATCTTCGAAACCGTGAATGAAGAAAAGTCGCTTTTCACCCAAGTCTTTAAAGCCGGGGATACCCTGAAAAATGAGGCCCTTGCCAACACCTTGCAGCGCATCATCCAAAATGGCCGTGCCGAATTTTACGAAGGGGAAACCGGACAGCAACTTATAAACTACGTGCAATCGAAAGGCGGGGTCATGACCCTAGAGGATTTGGCCGCCTATGAAGCCGAATGGAGGGAACCCTTGGTCTTTGATTATGAGGGCTTCAAAATCATTTCGATGGCACCGCCCTCCAGTGGCGGTATTTGCTTGGCACAAATATTGAAAATGGCAGCCCCTTTCGACTTAAAACAATACGGACACAACAGCCTAAAAACGATTCAGGTGTTGGTAGAAGCCGAAAGGAGGGCCTATGCCGATCGCAGTTATTATTTGGGGGACCCGGACTTTGTGGAAATTCCTATCGATAGCCTTTTAAGCGACCCCTATTTGAAGCAACGGATGGAAGGATTCTCATTTGAAGGGGCTACTCCCTCTTCCACCCTATCGTACGGAGCCATTTTTCCAGAAGAAAGTACAGAGACCACCCATTTTTCCATCGTGGATTCGTTGGGCAATGCCATAGCCGTGACCACTACACTTAATGCGGCCTATGGCTCTAAATTATATGTGAAGGAGTTGGGATTCTTCTTAAATAACGAAATGGACGATTTCAGTGCAAAGACTGGGGAACCCAATATGTTTGGTTTGATTGGCGGAGAGGCCAACGCCATTGCGCCACAGAAACGCATGCTGAGCTCCATGACCCCTACTTTGGTGGAAAAGGATGGCCAATTTTGGATGAGCTTGGGCACACCAGGGGGTTCTACCATCATTACCTCGGTGTTACAAACCATCCTGAATGTATCCGAATTTGGAATGACCATGCAGGAGGCCGTAGATGCGCCACGTTTTCACCACCAGTGGATACCGGATGTCGTGCAATTTGAACCCGATTCGTTTGACCCTTCCCTTCTGAAGCAACTGGAAGCAAAAGGCTATACCATCGATGAGAAAAATGCCCCGGTCATCGGTAAGGTGGATGCCATTCTGGTGCGTCCCGATGGCTCCTTGGAGGGGGGCGCTGACCGCCGTGGAGACGATACCGCTGTAGGATTTTAAGTCGGTTTAAACCGGCAAACAGCTTTTGGTCGTTTAAATAGACCTGTTTATCGATTTGTAAGTAAATTACTACAAAGTAACTATTTTTGCTTTACTTTTGAGGTAAGAAGTATACGTCTAACTAACAAATCGCCACCCGTGTTGGGGCTATCCAGAAGGTAGTTTCTTTTTGGGTTTTATGTACGTTTGAAGGGGAAATCTTTCATAAAGGACCTTTATGCGCTCATTCCACTGGTCATTAGTGGAATCTTGTGCATCTCCCTTATTTTCCTATTGTACCAAAAGGTAACGGTAACGGCTTCTTTTGCAGAAACCCTTTCCAATGTGACCACCATTTTTATCAGCATCAGTGGGTTTTTAGCAGCCATCATCATGGTATACCTTGCAGCCGCGGCCGTTAATCTAAAAGCGACCAGAACCACTGCCATCGACAGTTTGAGCAAGATTACCCAGAAGATGCACAACTTCCGCAGCATCATCGAACTGCTCATGCGCTCCAAAATGTGGTTGCCGGGATTGAAGGAATACATCGACGAAGAATTTGCCGGGCTTACCTTTTTTGAAGTCAAGGAGTTTTACAAAGGAAAGTCCAAACTGGCAATCGAGTTCCTGCAGGAGCAACATCATTATGAAGATACCGAAAACCTGTATCTGGAGTTGAAATCCCTTTTGATGACCGACCCCAGGGAAAAGAAAATTCCGGAAAACATCCGTTACCCCAATGTGTACAGTAAAGACATCGTGTCCAAATGGATCGAACACAAGTGTGGCTCAGGACTCTGGTACTACTTTGGTTACAAGTATGGGGATTTCAAGAAATCGCTCGATTTCAATGCGGTTTTCGAGCGGCATCAGGACAAGATCATGACTTTGGCCAATACCATCGACAATGAGGCCTTCCAGGATTCGTCCTTCAACGAGGTGTTTTTAGCAAAACTTGGAGAATACATGGCCAACGAGGTAATCCCCAAACTTTTCCAGGTGCAGGGAAGGACCGAAAAAAGCTTGCCGGGATTGGTCTTGTACCTCTATGGCATTTTCCTGTCGCTGGTTATTTTTGGGGTCCTACTGCCACTGGCGCATTTGCTCTTCAATTTACCCGTCATTACACTTATTGTGAGCTTTTCCTTTGTTTCAAGCATTATTTTCTTCATTGCCATCAGCTTTTACCAGTTTGTGATGCGGGAAGCCAATAGCTGATAATTTAACCTATGTGATTCTTCTTCAGTTGGAATAAATTTGAACATCCTTTTGCGTTTAGATAGCCTAATTTTAAGGGGTTGTTGCGAGACTTGAAGATAAAGGGTATCTTTCACAAACTATTCGACTTTCGATTTATTTGATGAAACAAGCCTCCAATTGAAAATACCAAAAACTTACTCAATAAAACTGCAATGAAATGAAGCGTGTTTTTTTGTTTTTCCCTGTCCTTTTTAATCTATTAAGTCATGGTCAGAATGACAAATGGCTTCAACTTGAAAAAAAGATAGAAAGTATTGGGATTTGCCAAAAATGTATTGATGATTATTCCGAAAAGGAAATAGATGGTTTATTTAGTGTTTTTAATAAGGATTTAAAAACGGATGTTTTTGACAATCTTGAATTTAGAAGACAAATTTCACTATCATTTTGTAATAGCCAATACCAAGAAGGAGAATATCTAGATTGTATCTACATTACTGAGTTAGAGGCCCCAACCCAAGAAATAGCTGATAAAATTTTTGATAAGTTAAATCGTTTGCCAAATGTGACTATTCACTATTTACCCCCTCAATATTGGAAATGGATAAAGCG
>DJVA01000070.1 GCA_002440705.1 Flavobacteriaceae bacterium UBA6268
ATTGCAAAGTACCCAGAAGTACGACGGGATTTTGCCTTATTACTGGATCAAAATGTCTCTTTTGATGCCGTATATAAATTAGCTAAGCAAACCGAAAAGCAACTGCTCAAATCCGTGAACCTTTTTGATGTGTATGAGGGTAAAAATCTACCGCAAGGCAAGAAAAGTTATGCGGTGAGCTTTACACTTCAAGACGAGAATAAAACCCTTACCGATAAGCAAATAAACAAAGTCATGAAAGGGTTACAATCGGCTTTTGAAACGCAATTGGGTGCCGAATTGAGATAAAATTTCAGAGAAATTTTGTAACTTTAGGAAATCACTTCTAAAGTTATTTTTATGTTCGATTCAGAATATGTTAAAGTTTTTGCGGGCAATCTCATTGATTCCGAAAATGTTATCCAAAATCTTGAAGAAGCTGGAATTGAACCTATTGTGAAAAACACCAGTTTAGGCATCAATGCAGCTTTGGCCACTGATTATCAAGACCTCAGGGAAATTTATGTTCACGAAACGGAAGTTGCTCAAGCAACGTCTATTATTGAAGGAACTTTTCCTAAGGCCAACTAAGCCGTTACAGAATACATTTTGTCCCGCAACTCCTTAATTTTAGGGTCTTCCATGTATTCATCAAACGTCATGTAACGATCAATAATACCATTGGGGGTTAATTCTATAACTCTATTGGCAACTGTTTGGGCAAACTCGTGGTCATGTGTTGTAAACAGCACAGTTCCTTTGAAGTTTTTAAGCGAATTGTTGAAAGCCGTAATCGATTCCAAATCCAAGTGGTTGGTGGGCTCGTCCAACAATACCACATTGGCGCGGAGCATCATCATCCGGCTCAACATACACCGTACTTTCTCCCCCCCGGAAAGCACAATGCATTTTTTCAATGCCTCTTCCCCACTAAAAAGCATTTTACCGAGGAAGCCCCTAATGTACACTTCCTCCTTTTCTTCTTCGGTCTTGGCCCATTGCCGCAACCAATCTACCAAGTTCATTTGGTTCTGAAAGAAAGTGCTATTGTCCAATGGCAAATAACTTTGGATGGTAGTTATCCCCCATTGGAATTTTCCAGAATCGGGTTTTTGGTTTTCCGTAATGATTTCATAAAAAGCGGTGGTGGCTCGAGAATCCTTGGAATAAACGACTACTTTGTCACCCTTCGCCAAATTGAGGTCCACATCCTTAAAAAGTACTTCTCCTTCCAATGAAGCAGAAAGTCCCTCCACGTGAAGGATTTGGTCGCCAGCTTCGCGTTCGCGTTCAAAAATAATGGCCGGGTACCTTCGGCTTGAAGGTTTTATCTCGTCTACATTCAATCGTTCCAACATCTTTTTCCTGGAAGTAGCCTGCTTGCTTTTGGCAACATTGGCACTGAATCGCTGGATAAATTCCTGAAGTTCTTTTCGCTTTTCATCGGCCTTTTTGTTTTGCTGGGCACGTTGGCGTGCTGCAAGCTGACTGCTTTCATACCAAAACGTGTAGTTTCCGCTGAAATGGTTGATTTTCCCAAAATCGATATCACTGATGTGTGTACATACCGCATCCAAAAAGTGACGGTCGTGCGAAACCACAATCACACAATTTTCATAATTTCCAAGAAATTGCTCCAACCATGCAATGGTCTCATAGTCCAAGTCGTTGGTGGGCTCGTCCATAATTAATACATCAGGGTTTCCAAAAAGAGCCTGGGCCAACAAGACCCTTACCTTTTGTTTCCCGTCCAAATCCTTCATTAAGCTATAATGCAATTCTTCCTTGATTCCTAAATTTGAAAGCAACGCTGCAGCATCACTATCGGCATTCCAACCATCCATCTCCTCGTAGGCTACTTGCAATTCTCCAATACGTTCTGCATTGGCATCACTGTAGTCTTCATACAATTTGTCAATTTCCGTTTTAATGGCGAAGAGTTCTTTATTGCCACGTACCACCGATTCCAATACCGGAAATTCATCATAGGCATTGTGATCTTGTTCCAACACCGACATGCGCTTCCCGGGTTCTAAATGTACGTGTCCCGAGGTGGGTTCTTGCTTACCAGACAGAATTTTCAAAAAAGTAGACTTTCCCGCACCGTTAGCACCAATAATCCCATAGCAATTTCCCTTAACAAATTGGGTGTTCACTTCATCAAACAAAATCCGTTTGCCAAACTGAACCGATAAATTTGAAACCGAAAGCATACAACAGTATTTAAATTTGCCGCAAAAGTAGCCATTTCAGAGGGATAATGGAAACCAAATTGCTTTAAAAATACTTTAACGCGTCATTAACAGAAATCGACGGTCGAGTCTTTATTTTTGCTAAGACTAATAGTACAGTGCGATTGATTAAACACATACCCTTACTTTTCATTACGGTATTTACTTTGCTTTCCTGCAACTCCCATGAAGGAAAAAAAACCTGTGGCAGTGCTTGGATTGGAGGCGAAATCGTGAATCCTAAGTTGGACTATGTGATTATTTCCCACAACCGCAACCCCATCGATACAGTTAAACTGGACGATTCCAACTTCTTCAAATACCAAATCAAACAAGTAGACCCCGGTATCTATTTTTTCAGTCATTTTGAGTTCCAAGCGCTTTATGTAGAACCTGGCGACAGTATTATGTTGCGCGTAAATACCATTGAGTTTGACGAATCCTTATCGTATTCAGGACGTGGCGCCGAAAAGAACAATTTTCTGATGGAGCTCTTTCTCCTGAATGAGGAAGTAGACGATTTGATGCCTTCTTTTTACAATCTCTCGCCCAGTGATTTTGAAGAAAAAATGGATTCTGTGCGTGACAATCGCATGCAACAATTTCATGAATTCAAAGACCAGTATGAAGCGTCCAAAGGATTTGAGGAAACGGTAATGGCCGCTGTGGATTACAGTATTTATTCCAAGAAAGAACTGTACATCTCCGCCAATGCCAAAAAGCAAGTGTATGACGAGAGCATTGAAATCCCCGAGAGTTTCTTTGCTTTTAGAAAGGACATCGATCTAGGAAATGAATCCTTGCGCAACTACTATCCCTATTACCGATGTTTGGGGTATTACCTAGACAACCTGTCATTTGATACTTACAAAGGGAAAGCCCCGTTCGACCGGCTTTCTTTTGTGCATAATGTGAACAAGTTACACCTTATTGATAGCCTTATTACGAATGACTCGCTCAAAAATAGTTTGTTGCGTAATTCTGTAGGCAGGTACCTCTTGAATGGCGATAATGCCGAAGAAGAGGCCCAGATGTTGGATCTATTCAAAAAAATGAATACCAACCTTTCCTACCAGAAAGAAATTTCCAATTTGACGGAAGCCACCATGAAGCTTACCCCAGGAAATTCGGTTCCGAATGTAATGTTGCTTACTACCGACAATACCGTGAAGGACCTTCACACCATCATCAAAAAACCTACGGTTCTTTACTTTTGGTCCTTGCAGTCCATCAAGCACTACCGAAAAATACATACAAGGGCCAGCGAATTGCGCAGTAAATATCCTGAATTCGACTTTATAGGCATCAATGTAGACAGCCATTTCAAAAAATGGTTACGGGTGGTAAAAAACTCCGGATATGCACCCCTAATGGAATACCAATTCGAAAATTTTGACGATGCCGAAATGAAATTGTTGGTAAATTCTGTCAACAAATCCATGATAGTAGATTCCAAAGGAAAAATCCTGGATGGCAATACCAATATTTTCAGTATTGACATTGAACAGCAACTATTGGGTTACATCAACCAATAACAAAATCCGAAGGCCCCCTTCACTCCTTAATTTCCTTTTTTATAATCGGCCAGAAATTTTTCCAAGCCAATATCGGTAAGTGGGTGTTTCAACAAGCCTTCAATGGAAGAAAGAGGCCCTGTCATGACATCGGCCCCAATTTTGGCACATTCCAACACGTGCATGGTATGCCTCACCGATGCCGCAAGGATTTGGGTTTGAAACCCATAGTTATCATAAATCAAACGAATTTCGGCAATGAGGTTCAATCCGTCCGTGGAAATATCATCCAACCTGCCTATAAAAGGCGACACATAAGTTGCCCCTGCTTTGGCAGCCAAAAGCGCCTGTCCCGCTGAAAATACTAGGGTACAATTGGTGCGGATGCCGTGATCGGAAAAATATTTGATTGCCTTCACCCCTTCTTTGATCATGGGGACCTTCACTACAATCTGCGGATGCAACTCGGCAAGTTCCTCCCCTTCTTTAATAATCCCATCAAAATGGGTGGCAATTACTTCGGCAGAGACATCACCATCAACAATGTTGCAAATGGCTACATAATGTTTCAGGATGTTATCGCGACCGGTAATGCCTTCCTTGGCCATCAGGGATGGGTTGGTAGTAACACCGTCGAGTACCCCAAGGTCCTGGGCTTCGCGGATTTGGTCCAAATTGGCGGTATCAATAAAGAATTTCATGAAGATTGTTTTGTTTTAATGGAACAAAAGTACGCAAGCTTTAGCAGGTTTGAAACGATTCCCCAAAAAGTTTCGAAGGGTTTTTTAACAAAAAATCACTTCAACTTATAATGCCGCATGAGCATGCGTTCATACATCCAGTCGGGCAAGATCCGTTTAAGCGCAACGGAAAATTTCTGAAGAAAAGAACCTACCCTGTAATGCCCCTTTGGATTGGGGTTTCTGATGATGCGGTAGATTGCTTCGGCCATCACTTTGGGATCTCCCCCACGGTCTACATGGGCATTCATCATCTCCAAGGTGTCGTGGTAGACTTTTTCATAAGGCGAACCTTTTATTACGGGCGCATGATAACGTCCGGCAGCAATATTGGTTGCAAAATCGCCGGGAGCCACACTGGTCATTGCTATACCAAAAGGCTTCAGTTCCATCCGATAGGCTTCCGTAAGGAGTTCCATGGATCCTTTGGTAGCAGAATAGACCCCTCTAAAAGGAAGGCCCATGTACCCCGCAATGGATGTAATGTTGATAACAAGCCCCCCTTGCTGTTTACGCATGTAGGGCAACACGGCCCTAATCATCTCCATGGGCCCAAAAACATTGGTGTCGTATACTTTCAAAACTGCCGCTGCCGGGGTTTCCTCCAAAGGTCCCGTAATGCCCATCCCAGCATTGTTCACCAAAACATCAATCCTCCCTTCTGCTTGGATAACTTCCGAAAGGGCTTTTTCTATAGTATCGATCTGGGTTACATCCAGTGCGAGGAGCCGAAAGGGAACCGAAGATTGAATTTTTGAAGGATTGCGACTGGTGCCATATACCCGAAACCCCCTTTCGTGAAGGTAGGCTCCGATGGCTTTTCCAATTCCGGAAGAAGCACCCGTTATCAATACCACTTTATCCATAGTTAAGACCTGTGCAACAAAGATGCAGTGTTCACCGATTTATTCCAAAAAAAAATGGCAAGCTACCTACATCACACCGCTACGACCG
>DJVA01000067.1 GCA_002440705.1 Flavobacteriaceae bacterium UBA6268
AAGACTCCTTCAGCATTTCTACGGACGATGGGTTGCTTGAAAATACCTACGATAAAGCCCCCAAGGCATTTACCCAAGACACCGAACCCCTACCAGAGTATGCCAAAGATCAATTTTTGGGCGATGTAACCACTAACGCTACGTACGTTACCATACAGTACCGCGACCATGAATATGTAGACGGCGACTTGATACGGGTCTATGTCAATGGGGACATTGTACAGTCCAGTGTGTTTTTAGGGGGTAGTTTCTCTGGATTTACACTTACCTTGGAGCAAGGGGTCAACACCATCGAATTCGAAGCCCTCAATCAAGGAAGTTCCGGTCCCAACACGGCAGAACTGCATGTTTACGATGATAAGGGGCTCATCATTTCTGCCAAAAAATGGAACCTACTTACGGGCAAAAGGGCTACGATTGTGGTGAATAAAGATTGATTTAGCGTAGTTCCGCTTCAGCCACACGTAAAGGATAGGCGTCCCTAGCAATTTTCATCTGTTCCTCGGTAAGTTGGGAAATTTCTACCTTGAACTGGTTTTTGGCAAAGGCTGCCCTCAATTCAAAAAAAGCCGAAGTCAGTGCATTTTGAATGGCAATATAGTCGCCATATTCGCTTTCACGATCCATAGAGAGTACCAAGACAGCGTGTTGTGGATTCTCCGATGAAGTTTCTAAGCCCAGCCCTTTGCAATAATCACAGCTGCCGTCCCCATTGTTATCCAAGAACTCCTTGAACGCTATGACCAACTGATCCTTAGCGGTAATTTGCTCATTGACCATTACGTTGCCTTCTCTATTCAAATAAATTTTTAAGGTATTCCGTTCTTTCAGAGGCACTGTACATTCGGGCAATTGGCAACGCTCCGGAAGTTTTCGCACAATTCCCTTTTCGTTTGGAAAAACAGTGGTTACCAAAAAAAAGATCAGCAATAAAAAAGCGATATCTGCAGTACTGCCTGCATTGATTTCGGGAATGGAAGAACGTCTCATGATGAAAAGGATTAAAGTTTAGAAAGCGACTCCCAATAAAGATGCCAAAATGCCAAAAAAATGTTAAGAAAAAGTCGTGTTTCTTAAATAGTGCACCGCACCGGCATCCAATTGAAAGTCCAGATCGGTAACAAACGAATCAATTTTACCGCGCTTAAAATGTGTAGCAATTTTTGGCAATACCTTCACCATGTCTTGATAATAACGCCGCAAGACTTCGCGATTTCCTGGATAACCCTGCTCCCGGCACCAAACCAAATAATCGGCACTCTCTTCGAGGAATTCCCATTCGCGTAATGCCAAAACCAAGTGTAGTAGCGTATTGGGGCATTTAAAATCTTGATACTCATCTTGAATTAACACGGGGTAGTCAATTCCTTTAAGGGTAATGTGGCAGTAAAGAGTATCCTCTATTAGGGAATGGTCCAGTCGGATAATTTGTACCGTTTGCGAACGGTAAAAAAGCTTTAAAGCCGCAACTTCAGGATAAGCTGGGTCATTATTCATCCGATTCTTCCAAACGGGCCTTCAAGTCTTCATACGTTTCAATAAGAAGGTACATTTTGCCCCCCAACATCACAATGGGGGTATCCATCTTGCCCAGCCGTTCTTCACCACCAACCAGCGAGCCTGAGATTTGATTTTTTACATTTTCGTTTTCCGATACCTTTACCTTTCGGTAATTGTATGGGGTGCGGTCCAATTGCCCAATGAGGGAGTCGCACTTGGCACTGCAGCTATCCGGAAGAAAAAGGGTAATAGGTACTTTCGGATCGATTTTAATCAATTCATAATCGGCATGGATCACCCTGCGCGACAACTCATCACTTACATCTAATGTATAGGTATAAACCGGTTGCTTGCCCCGTTCAATCACTAAACTAAGGATGTTTACTTTTGAAGTTGCTGGTACCCGATACTTTCTGGGAACCCCCTTGCGTTGTCGAAACCCTGTTCCTTCAACTTCAATGCTCACGTCTAAATCCACAAGATTTTTGTTGACAGCATAGAGCATCAAGCGATTGTTCTTTTTTTCGTCCTCAATGTCCACAGTATAGGTATTTTGACTGAATAGGGGCGAAAGTGTAACGAGCAATAATAGGGTAAAAAGATACTTCATAACAGGTATTTTAGGTTTCGAAGATACAAATTATTCATAGAGATGGGAAACCATTTTTATTGGGTTTTCCTGTCGCCTTTTATAAATAGTCGACCAATTGCCCCTGAATGTTTTGTCCACTAAAAATTAAATCCTACTTTTAAAAAAAACTATGAAATGAAACTACGCCTATTCGTACCCCTTTTTGTAATCTTAGGAATTACTTGGTCCAATGCGCAAGCACAGCTTCGGGAGAAACACCACGAGGTTATGGACAACAGCTATGTTCCCGTAGATAAATCCTTAATGCCACGGCAAAACCCCTATCAAGAACGACGCTCTACCATTATCACCACACAAGTTAATGTCGATTCTAATGGCGAGGACATCATCGGCGATGCGGGGAATGAACCATCCATTGCCGTCGATCCTACCAACCCCAACCGAATTGTCATTGGTTGGCGCCAATTCGATACCGTAACCAATAACTTTAGGCAGGGTGGCTATGGCTATTCGTTGGATGGTGGGATGACCTTTGTCTTTCCAGGAGTATTGGAGCCAGGTATTTTTCGGTCAGACCCGGTATTGGATTTTGATGCGGAAGGAAATTTTTATTACAACAGTCTTACACAGGGGTTCGCATGCGATGTATGGCAAATAACCGACGGAGGGGTGGATTGGACAGGTCCGTACCCCGCACATGGTGGTGACAAACAATGGATGCGTTTGGACCGAACTGGCGGAATAGGCGATAAGCACAACTATTCGTTTTGGACGAGCAGTTTTTCTACCTGCGATCCTGGGTTTTTTACCCGCTCTACCGATGGAAGCATGACTTTTGAAGATTGTGAAATTATTGATAATGACCCTTTTTGGGGAACCCTTGCAGTAGACAAGGATGGGAATTTGTACCTTACAGGTGCTTCTTTCGGAAGTATTGTGCTGGTTAAGTCAACCACGGCCAAAGACCCATTACAAGAGGTTTCTTGGGACTTTGTTACCACCGTCGATCTAGGTGGGGTCTTGGATGCAGGTTTTGTATTGAATCCCCAAGGACTCATCGGCCAAGCATGGGTAGCAACAGGAGATTCTGGCAATCCGGGCCCCGAAAATGTCTATGTTTGTGCATCGGTTGTGCCAACCAACGATCCCAGCGATGTTATGTTTGCCCGAAGCACTGATGGAGGTTTAACATTTGAACCACCGGTCAGGATCAATACCGATGCCGTAGGGCATCACAATTGGTTTGGAACCATGAGCGTGGCTCCCAATGGAAGGATTGATGTGGTTTGGCTCGACACTCGGGACGATCCAAACAATATACTATCTAGGCTGTATTATTCCTTTTCAGAAGATCAAGGTACTACCTGGTCGCCCAATGAGCCACTTTCTCCAGCATTCGACTCTAGGGTAGGCTGGCCACAGCAAAATAAAATGGGGGATTATTTTGATATGGTAAGCGACGACAATTATGCACATTTGGCCTGGGCCAATACCCTAAATGGGGGACAGGATGTGTACTATACCCGAATCGATCCCGAAGCTATAATTTTAAACCAAGCCAATTTCCAAACTTCCCTATTTAAGGGGAAAGCCTATCCCAACCCTTTTTCCGATGGAGTTCAAATTGCTTTCAATGTTCCTGAAAAACAACACATTAAAGTAACGCTCTACGACATTTTGGGCAGGGAAGTAGCAACCCTTTTGGATGCCGAAGTTGATGGCCTCCAACAGCTTTCCTATACGGCCCCAAGTACTGTAAAAGCTGGAAACTACTTTGTAATTGTGCAGGGAGCGCAAGGAAAACAGGCCCTCCGAATTACAAAGCGCTGAGGATTCTTCTTTCAAATCGATTTGTATTTTAAAATAAAAGCGATATTTTCGTCTTTTACTTAACTGAAAACTATGAAAAGAGTTACCCCAAATCAACGACTCGTATTATGCTTTCTATACTGTATATTTGGTAGTTCATTGCTACTGGCACAGGGAAAGTTCTCAAAGAACAATGACAGTTCCATTTCGTTGGAAACATTAATCCAACAACCTTCCAATACCTATGTCATTACGTCGCAACACATCAGCAAAACAAGCGGTGTGCATCACATTTACTTGCGGCAGGCAATCAACGGCTTGGAAGTGGCTGGTACCGAATCCAGCGTGCACCTCAACAAAAATGACGAACCCATCGTCGTTCACAATAAATTCATCGAAAATATTGGTGCCACGGTAATCGGCAACACTCAAAACCTAGATGCCAGGGCAGCCGTTGAAAGTGTGGCCCTTCAAATGGATTATACCCTTGCGGAACTGCAGGAGACCAATAAATCCAGTAGCAACAAGGATACCTTTTTGTTCAATGGCGCAGGCATTTCTGGAGAAGACATCCCCGTAAAGCTTATGTATTACTATCAGGAAGGTATCGGTACCCGCTTAATCTGGGAGTTGTCCGTTCAGGAAACTGCAACTTCAGATTGGTGGAACTTTCGTGTGGATGCAGGAACGGGTGCCATTATTGACAAAGACAATTGGACAGTCTATTGCCAATGGGAATCCTCCAACACAGAACACGAAGGTACCCAAACAATGGTTGATTTGGAATCGTTTAATTTGTTCAATGAAAGTCCATCAATGGCAGTTGCCTTGGCCGGTACTTATAACGTATTTCCGTTGCCCATTGAATCTCCAAGCCACGGCTCAAGGAGCTTAATTTCGAATCCCGAGGATTTAAACGCTTCGCCATTTGGATGGCATGATACGGATGGATCTGCTGGTGCAGAATTCACGTATACCCGTGGAAACAACGTATTGGCTCAAGAAGATGTAAATGGCAACAATGGCACGGGAACTCGCGCCGATGGAGGGGCTGGTCTCAACTTCAACTTCTCCTTGGATTTGACCCAACAACCCATAAATTATCAAAACGCAGCACTAACCAATTTGTTCTTCTGGAACAACCTCATGCACGACATTACCTACCAGTACGGTTTTGACGAATCGGGAGGTAATTTCCAGCAAAACAACTACGGAAACGGAGGTACTGGCAACGACTATGTGCTAGCCGATGCCCAAGATGGTAGTGGCACCAACAATGCCAACTTCGGAACCCCTTCGGACGGAAGTCGCCCCCGTATGCAGATGTTCCTTTGGGACCCTGCACCACCTATCATTACCTTTACGGTGAACGCTCCTGTAGCGCTGGCGGGAAATTACAATGCGGTACAAGCATCCTTTGGTACTGATGTGCCAACGACACCTATCACAACCGATTTTGTCTTATACGACGATAATGCAGGAGGAGACGACCACGATGCTTGTGAAGCTGCCGTTAATGGCGGTTCCATGAGTGGAAAAATTGTCATCATACGAAGAGGATCCTGCGCTTTTGTCGATAAGGTAGTACGTGCCGAAAATGAAGGTGCCGCTGCGGTAATCATGGTCAACAATGTTTCGGGTTCGCCCATTACCATGGGGGGAACAGATCCTGGAATTGGAATCCCTTCTGTAATGGTTTCCCAAACCGATGGTGAAGCCATCATTACGGCACTCTTGGCAGCCACAACCGTTAACGGGACCCTAGTAGGTACCGCTGCTGGAACCGTCAACCTAGATGGCGATCTGGACAACGGAATTATTGCACACGAATACGGCCATGGAATCTCGAATCGTCTCACAGGAGGGCCTTCCAATGTCAATTGTTTGAACAATGCCGAGCAAATGGGCGAGGGGTGGTCCGATTTCTGGTCGCTGATGCTTACCATGCAATCCGGCGATACCAGAACCGATGCCAAGGGTATTGGTACGTACGCTATTGGGCAAGCCCCAACTGGAGGAGGGATACGTCCAGCGCCTTACAGTACCGATTTCACTGTAAACGACTATACCTATGACGATACCAACGATACGGCAGGTATTTCACAGCCCCATGGAATTGGCTTTGTATGGTGTACCATGCTTTGGGAAATGACTTGGGACCTAATCGATAAGTATGGTTTCGACCCCGATATTTACTATGGCTCTGGAGGAAACAACATCGCTATGAAGTTGGTGGTCGAAGGAATGAAGATGCAATCCTGTAGCCCCGGTTTTGTGGACGGTAGGGACGGTATCCTTGCTGCCGACTTGGCACTGTATGGAGGGGCACACCAATGTTTGATTTGGGAAGCTTTTGCGCGTCGTGGACTGGGCGCAAGTGCCTCACAGGGAAGTACCAGTAGCCGTGGCGACCAAACGGAAGCTTTCGACCTGCCTTCAACCACATACAATGGTAGTTGGAGCAATGGAGTTCCTGCCTTGGGCAAAATTGCGATTTTCAATGCAAATTACAATACCACATCGGGCGATATCGAAGCTTGTTCCTGTACCATCAATAGTGGTCGTACCGTAACAGTTTCGCCTGGCGATTACATGCTGATTGAAGAAGACATTACCGTAAATGGAAGTTTGATTGTGGAGCACCAAGGAAATGTGGTTCAAATCAATGACGATGCAGCGGTAACCAACAATGGAACCATTAACGTAAACTTGACAACACCCAATTTGGCTTCACGCGACTTTATGGTGCTGGGTAGCCCCATGTCCGCCGATACCC
>DJVA01000071.1 GCA_002440705.1 Flavobacteriaceae bacterium UBA6268
TTTATCGAAGCCGAATTTGAAATGACCGACCATGATAGATTCGAATGGGTTTTACCAAAGGATTTGCTTAATTGGAAATTAGCTCCTGCTGATATACCAATTGCGAAAGAATATATTAAAAAGGTTGTATAACCCCCTCCTTTTCCTAATTAGTGATATATGCCCTATGTAATGCGTTCACTATTTGAGTTCTAATTATATTATTAAAAGGAGTGTTACTTCTTCACCTTGTAATACTCCACCACCACACTCTTCCGTCCCACCGTCTTGGTTATCACATCCTTCTCCAAATCCCAGCCTCGGGCAGGGGAGTACTCGCGGCCGTAGTAAATGATCTGTAGGTGGAGCTTGTTCCATAATTCCTTAGGAAATAGGCGTTTGGCGTCCTTTTCGGTTTGTACCACGTTTTTACCGTTGCTGAGGCCCCAGCGGTACATGAGCCGGTGGATGTGGGTATCCACGGGGAAAGCCGGCACCCCAAATGCCTGGCTCATCACTACGCTGGCGGTTTTGTGGCCCACACCGGGGAGGGCTTCCAGCGCTTCGAAGTCGGCGGGGACGTTGCCATCATACTTTTCAATGAGGATTTGGGAGAGGCCATGGATGCCCTTGCTTTTCATGGGCGACAGCCCCACGGGCTTGATGATGTCCCGGATTTCGTCTACACTGAGCTTTACCATGTCGTAAGGATTGTTGGCCTTGGCAAACAGGAGGGGGGTAATTAGGTTCACCCGGGCATCGGTACTTTGGGCAGAGAGCAATACGGCGATGAGCAGGGTGTAGGGGTCTTGGTGCTCGAGGGGGATGGGAACGGTGGGGTACAGTTGCTCGAGGGTTTTGATGATGTATTGGGCTTTTTCGGATTGGGTCATAGTAAAAAAAAATAATCGTTTCGTTCATTTTGCCTTGATGCAAAACGAACCAAAAAATCAAGAAGATTTTAGGCAATTTTTGCACACAAGTGCAAAACCGCAGCTGTCTCTAGCGCTGCATGCTCTTTTTTTGCTGGCACTTTGTGCCCAAGACGCAAAAACGCAGTTTCGCTTGAGCCACTGCTATTGCTTGAAAATCTTCGCTCTTTGGGGTACTTTTAAAGCGTACGATACTAACAAAGAGCCATAAAGATACTTAGATAAAATAAAAAGACTTTAAAATCTTTCGTGGAAAAGATGGCGGTGCTTACAGAAAAGAAGTTTCATGCTTGTGCCTGATAGGTATTGTATTGAGGGTTGATGCGATTGTGTTTGGGCTCAGTTTTATGAAGTGATTTAACGCAATTCTAACACGGTTTTATTTTTTACCGCAGAACTTATTGTGTAAGTTTGTAAAGTAAAGATTAAACAAAAAACGAGTTATGAAAACCCTCAAATCGGGCGATAAAGCCCCTCAATTTAAAGCCCTGGACGAACAAGGAAATACGATTACGCTCGACGATTACAAAGGAAAGAAGTTGGTAGTGTTTTTCTACCCGGCGGCCAATACGCCTACCTGTACTGTGGAGGCTTGTAACTTGCGAGACCACTACAAGGATTTGCAAGCAGCAGGGTATGAGATCTTGGGTGTGAGTGCCGACTCGCAGCGAAAGCAGACCAATTTCAAAAAGAAATTCAATTTTCCTTATCCTTTATTGGCCGATGAGCACAAAGAGGTCATCCATGCCTTTGGGGTTTGGGGTCCCAAAAAGTTCATGGGCCGCATTTTCGACAGCATTCACCGGATTACGTTTGTAATTGACGAAAAGGGGGTTATCGAGCGGGTCATCGACGATGTGAAGAGCAAGGAACACGCTGCCCAGATTTTGGCTAGTTCGTGACCTCCTTCGGCGATTGGTGGTAATTGAACAATTGCTTGTCCTTGATGAGCTGTGCCACGCCATCCGGTAGCATTTCTTCCCAACCCTCCTGATTGTTTTCAATTTTATCGAGCACGTCCCTGGAAAAGATGTCCAGATAGTCGCTGTTGAAATTTTCAATGTCCACCAACTTCCCGTTGTATTTGAAGAACTTGTAAAGCTCCTTCATACGGGGATGCACCTTGAGGTTGTCGGAGTTGATCAACTGTCCAGTTTCGGGATCGGACATGGGGTATAGGTACACCTTCAAATCCTTAAAGAACAGTTTTCCAAAGGCTTCCAAAATACCGCCACTGACATGGCGGTAGTATTTTTCGTCGAAGATGGCTACCAGGTTGTTCACGCCCATGGTGAGTCCCATGCGGCTGCGGGTGTAATTGGAAAAATATTCCACCAAACGGTAGTATTCCTGAAAATTGGAAATCATGACGTTATGGCCCAGTGAACAGAGGATACGGGCACGGTCCATAAAATCCTGCTCGTCGATTTCCCCTTCGGCCCTAAGGTTGGACAGGGTAATTTCAAATACGGTTACCGTATTTTCTTCTTCCACCCGGGATTCTTTCAGGAAGAGTTCCAAGGATTTTTCATACATGTCCATATTCACCTTGGTTACCGGGCGGAAACTCCCACGGAGTGCCAAAATGTTTTTCTTATAGAACATGGCAGCAGGAAGGATCATGTTTCCATCGGAACCAAACACCACGGCTTCGGTCATGCCATTCTTAATCAACTGCAGGCTCATCAATCGGTTGTCTACATTTTCGAAGCGGGGGCCACTGAAGTTGATGGTATCGATTTCAATTTTATCCTTGTCGATGTGATCGTACAGGTAGCGTAGAAGTTTTTTGGGCTGATCGTGCTTGTAAAAGGCACCATAAATGAGGTTCACCCCCAAAATTCCCAACGTTTGTTGTTGCAGAATGGCCTCAGTTTCCTTGAAGCGGATGTGCAATACAATTTCGCTATAGGCTTCGGTGGGATCCAATTGGAATTTGATTCCAAGCCAACCGTGTCCTTTGTATTTTTTGGCAAAGTCGATAGTGGCCACCGTATTGGCATAGGCAAAGAACATTTTGTTGGGATGCTTCTTACGGACGATGCGTTCCTCAATCAGTTTGATTTCGTAGTCCAGCATCCTTTTCACCCGTGATTCCGTTACGTACCGGCCGTCGGGCTCCACACCATAAATCGCATCGGAGAAATCCTTATCGTACGCACTCATGGTTTTGGCAATGGTTCCGGAGGCGCCACCTGCCCTGAAGAAATTACGCACTGTTTCCTGCCCGGCGCCAATTTCGGCAAAGGTACCGTAGATGTTCTCGTTCAGATTGATCCGTAGGGCCTTGTCCTTGATGGAAGGAATCGTTTCAAACTTCTTATCCCCAGGAATGATTTCCGGCATAGCAATTTCCTTATAAAAGAATTTGCCGTAAAGATAATAAATCGGCTAGGGAATCCCTTCAAAAATACGTTAATAAATCTTTCCCTGATAATAGGTGTTGGTGCCGATTCCCCGATGAGCCTATGCCTACATCCCTTTGATTTCGGAGATGAGTTCCTGTATCACTTTCTTGGCATCCCCAAACAGCATCGAAGTTTTTGGGTTGTAAAACAGTTCGTTTTCGATACCGGCATAACCCGGCTTCATGCTACGTTTGTTCACAATGATCTTTTTGGCATTTTCCACCTGCAAAATGGGCATGCCATAAATGGGGCTGGAAGGGTCGTTGTGTGCTGCAGGATTCACCACATCGTTGGCTCCGACCACAAAAACCACATCGGTATTGGCAAATTCGGGGTTTACGTCCTCCATTTCGGCCAGTTTGCCATAGTCCACATTGGTTTCCGCCAACAGCACGTTCATGTGTCCTGGCATGCGACCAGCCACGGGGTGAATGGCGTATTTTACCTCCACACCTTTACTTTCCAGTAGTTCTTCCAACTCGTGGATGGCATGCTGGGCCTGGGCGACGGCTAGACCATACCCAGGAACAAAAATGACTCGGTTGGAGTAGTTCATGAGGATGGCTACATCGCTTACGGTGGTGGTCTTGATATCGCCTTGAATGCTACTGCCGGTACCCACGGCCGCCGTAGTGTCGCCAAAGCCACCAAACAATACATTGACCAAGGAACGGTTCATGGCATTGCACATCGCAAAGGTAAGGATGGTCCCAGCGGAGCCTACTAAAATCCCTCCGGTGAGCATCACCATGTTTCCATAAAGGAAGCCACTTAGTGCAGCGGCCAGTCCTGTAAAAGAGTTCAAAAGGGAGATAACTACAGGCATATCCGCTCCACCAATAGGAAGCACGAAGATGATTCCATAGAAAATAGCCGCAAAGAACAATAGGTATAGCAACAGTTGGCTGTCGGTTCCCGACCAAATCATGAAAGCGGCAAAGGCCAGAATACCCAATAATACTAGGTTGTTGATGAGGTTGTATTTTGGAAGTCGGATGGGTTTTGAAAGGGTGCCGTTCAATTTTCCCCATGCTATCATGCTTCCCGAGAAGGAAACACTACCAATGACGATGCCCCCAAGAATGGTCATGATGGAAAGGCGGTGGTCGGTATAATGGGCAAACTCCACAAGTCCGATTAAGGCAGCACTGGCACCTCCCATTCCGTTGAACAGCGATACCAGTTCGGGCATTTTGGTCATTTTCACCTTTTTGGCCACCATCCAGCCGCTTACGGTTCCAATGGCAATGGCAATGCCAATCAATGCATAGATGAAGGTGGGCACCTTACCGGGATACAGAAAGATGGTTCCTAAAATGGCGGCAGTCATCCCTGCAGCAGCAATGAGGTTTCCCCTTCGGGCAGTTTCGGGATGTCCTAACATTTTCAATCCTAAAATGTAGGTGATTGAGGCAACCAAGTAGATTAATTCGAGGCCGATAGGATAGTTCATTGCTTTTTCTTTTTAAACATTTCCAGCATGCGATCGGTGACTACAAAACCGCCCACTACATTGAGGGTCCCCAAAATGACGGCTACAAATCCTAGGGCCAGGGCCAAATAGTTTTCGGGATCTACACCCAACATGACCAAAATGGCCCCGATAATGATGACCCCGTGTATGGCATTGGCGCCCGACATCAATGGGGTGTGCAATACTGCCGGAACATGACTGATTACTTCAACCCCCACAAATACCATCAACACGATGATGTAAACCATTTGGAGGTGTGAGGTGATGAAATCCATAAATTCTACCATAACTAAGCTGTTTTTCCGTTTTGCCGAATCGTTCCGTTTTGGACGATGAGCGTTGCGTTGGTTATTTCGTCTTCAAAATTGTATTCAAACTGGGAATCCTTGGTGAGGTTGTTGATGAAATTGTACATGTTCTTGCCAAACAATTCACTGGCGTTGGTAGAAACACTTTCTGGGGATATGGTCGTACCAATAATTTTCACTCCATTTTTCACTACGATTTCGTGTCGTTTGCTTAGCGTACAATTGCCTCCTTGATCGGCAGCCAAGTCAATGATCACCGAACCGTTTTTCATGTGGCTTACCTGTTCTTCATCAATCAACACTGGCGATTTGCGTCCGGGGACCATGGCGGTGGTGATGACCAAATCGGCTTGGTACAGCGATTTGTTGACGGCTTCCCTTTGCTTGCGGGCATAGTCTTCCGAGGCTACTTTGGCATAGACACTGGCTTCTTGGTTTTGGTCGTGTTCCACCTCGATGAATTTGGCTCCCAACGACTCTGTTTGTTCTTTGGTTTCGGGACGAATGTCGGTAGCCTCAACGATGGCACCTAGTCGTTTGGCGGTAGCAATGGCCTGTAACCCTGCTACTCCAACGCCAAATACCAATACCCGTGCGGGGGTAATGGTACCGGCCGGGGTCATCATGAGGGGTAAAATTTTGGTCATTTCGTAAGCGCCCCGGATCACGGCCTTGTATCCAGCCAAATTGCTCTGGGAGCTCAATACGTCCATGTCTTGGGCTCGGGAGATCCGTGGAATGGCGTCCAAAGAGAAAGCCGACGCACCGGTGGCAGCAATTTTTTGAATGAGATCGGGGTTGGATTTGTGGAATAACTGGCTGATGAGCACATGCTCTTTGCGAACCAGTTTCAAATCGTCGGCATCAAAAGGATTGATTTTAATCAGCACATCAGCGTCCTTGAAGATCACGCCTCGTTTTTCAATGACGGCACCCGCTTCCCTATAATCCTTGTTTTTGAAGGAAGCCGTTTCGCCGGCATCTTCTTCAACAAGTACTTCAAAACCTAGATCGATTAGTTGTTTGGCAATTTTTGGGGTAATGGAAACACGAGTTTCCCCTTTTTGTGTTTCCTTTAGAATTCCTAGTATCATACTATTAAAGTCTGATTTTAAGTCGTAAAAATAGGATATTATTCATAAATCAATCTGACGAATGTCATTATTGGTAAAATTATTTGAAAATTTGAAGGTTTGCTTCGGATATTTCAAACTTTAGACGCTTCAAAGTTACAGAAGGCAAGGAAGCGGGGTAAAAATTCATCAAATTGAGCCTCCATACCCTTTCAAAAACAATAAAAAGTACGAATTTTGTTTTGCGAACGCTATGACAGTTACATTTTTAGGTACTGGTACTTCACAAGGCATTCCCATTATTGGGAGTCAGCATCCTGTTTGCTTGAGTAACAACCCCAAGGACAAACGTTTGCGGGTTTCCGTGCTTTTAGAATGGGAGGGAGCTTGCTACGTCATTGACTGTGGTCCCGACTTCAGACAGCAAATGCTTCGGGAGGGCGTACAGCGCATCGACGGGGTGCTTTTTACCCACGAGCACAACGACCATGTGGCGGGACTGGATGACATCCGTCCTTTTTATTTTCGGCAGGGAGATATCACCTGCTATGCCTACAAAAGGGTTTTTGATGCCCTGAAACAGCGTTTTGCCTATGTTTTTGAAACCATCAACAAGTACCCAAGTGCCCCTACCATAAAGGAAGTGGAAATCGAGAAGGACCATCCATTTACGATTTCGGGAAAGAAAGTGATACCCGTAGAAGCGATGCACGCCGATTTGTCGGTATTGGGATTTCGGATTGACAATTTTGCCTATATGACCGACGTTAAAATAATCGAGGATTCCGAAATGCAGAAACTGATGGGATTGGACGTATTGGTGCTGAATGCCTTGCGCATTAAACCCCATGAGTCGCATTTAAACCTGGAAGAAGCTTTGGCCATCGTAAACATCCTGAAACCAAAAAAAACCTTTTTCACCCATATTAGCCATTTGCTGGGCTTTCACGACGAAGTGGAAGCCAATTTGCCGGAAGGCGTGCATTTGGCCTACGATACCTTAAAAATTACCATATGAAGTCTAAAATTTTCATGTACCTTTTTTTCTTTGCGCTATTGTTGGTGCTTTTTCAATACATGAACCAAAAGTCCATTTTTGAGTCGCAGGAACAGCATATAACCAGTTTGCAGGATAAAATGACCCAAGCCAACGATTCCATTGAAAAACTCAACGATCGCGTGGCCGAGCTCAACTATTTTACCTTGATGGGGAACGATAATGCGATGACCTATTTTGAAAAATTGGGTATGGAAGCCTCTCAGGTAGAAGCCTTTGTTTCGGATGCCATTTATGAGCAGAATTTTGAATCGGGCGGCAATCCTTTGGTGCCTTTGGAGCCCATGTATGGAAAATGGATCGTGAACAAGGTAAAGTTTTTGAACCATCGCTGGGTCCTAGCCGATTTTAGTGACGGCAAGTACTGGGGGGACATGGTTGTGGAATATTTTTTCGACGAAAACAACCAGTTGCAGTTAACACCCTTGTCTTCGGTGTTGTATCCACAATAGAAAAGATTGAAGATTGAAGATTG